>PSRI01000085.1 GCA_003175935.1 Bacteroidota bacterium | reverse complement strand
TGACGCGATTTTTTTACCACAGAGACTCTGAGTTCATGGAGTTTCACGGAGGACTTCTACCTCAAAGGCGATGTAAAGGACGCAGTATTAATCGAAAACAAAAAAGAAGACTGAATCATCTTCTCAATTAATAATCAGCCTGCCGCGAGTTACACTTACAAGCACTTATATGCTCAGTGAACCTCAGTGCCTTCAGTGTCTCCGTGGTTTAAACTCCTACGTTTCAATCAGGAACCGACCTCTTCACGCTAATAAAAATTTTGGAATTGGGTTAGTAGATTTCAATTTCATCAACAAATAACCAGGCAGGATTCCCTTCTCCTGGTTTTCCCCTTGGTATTCGGCCCATATTTTCTGCAATCACCTGGACATATCGTGCGCTTACCGGATCGAATGGAATTGTGACCTGCATCAATCTTCCACCTTCAAATTTTGTTTGTGTAAATACCTCTTTAAAAACAAATCCGTCGTTAGAAACAAGCAGCTTTAGTGCAGTTGGTGGATAAATCCAGTCACCGGGTGAGTTTATAAAATTAATTGCAAGTCCTTTTATTGATGTTGTTGTTTCCAGGTCAATAGTAGCATCCAGATCTTCACCTTTAAATCCAAACCAGTTGTTATCGTTGAATTTATCATTTCCTTCTACTCCATTCACCAGGTCGAAAACACTTCCCGGATTGTAATCACGATCTGGTTGAGTGGTAAGGACTACTTTTTTCCCAGTTGCCTTGTGCATTACAAATTGCTGCCGGTATTCCCTTCCAAAAATGGTATCATTGATATATAAATTAGCCCTTACTATTTCAGTTGTTGTAATTTTTATGGGACCTGTGTAAGTTGGTGAATTCATTGTCGGATCACTTCCGTCTAAAGTGTAATGGATAGTTGAATTATCCAATTTGGATTTTAGTTGTAATTGAACGGTTCCCGGGCCACTCGGACTTCTTCCAATTGTTCCGATAATTCCAAGTGCATTCTTTGAATAATTTATTTTCAACCTGTCTAACCTTTTCAATTCAACTTTCAACCTTGTAAGAAATTTATCTGGGCTCTTTTTGTCTTTCTGGCTCCAAAGTGTTTCGCTCAGTGCGATTGCCCTTGGATATACCATGTATTCTAACAGTGAGGGGTCCGCGATATATTCAGTCCAAACATTTGCCTGTGCGCCGAGGATGAATTTCGCATCTTCTGCGTTTAATCCTGCAGGAACGGGATCATAATTGTAAACCATGCTTAAAGGAAGATGACCTCCAATGGCGAGTGGTTCCGAAGTATCGATGCTTTGATAATAGTTGAAATAAGTATACTTCCCCGGAGTCATTATCACATTGTGCTTTTGCTTTGCGGCTGCAATTCCACCTTCTTCTCCACGCCAGCTCATCACCGTTGCATTAGGAGCAAGACCACCTTCAAGAATTTCATCCCAACCAATAATACTTCTGCCTTTTGAGTTGAGATATCTTTCTATTCTTCTGATAAAATAGCTTTGCAGACCTTTTTCATCTCTGAGATGATTTTCCTGAATTCTCTGTTGACATTTTGGACATGCTTTCCATTTTGTTTTAGGACATTCATCACCACCGATATGAATATATTTACCAGGGAAAAGTTGAATCACTTCATCGAGTACATTTTGCAAAAAAGTGAAAGTACTGTCATTGCCTGCGCAAAATACATCGTCATAAACGCCCCATTTTGTTCCAACAGCGTAGGGTCCTTTGGTGCAGCCTAAATAAGGATAAGATGCAAGTGCCGCTAGAGCATGACCCGGCATTTCAATTTCAGGCACAATAGTGATCTGTCGTTGGCTCGCATATTTTACAATTTCCCTGATTTGTTCCTGCGTATAGTAACCTCCATAGGGAGTGTGATCTCCTATATAAGGATCAAAATTTTTTGCAACAATGGTTTCAGACCTTTTTGAACCCACCTGGGTGAGTTTGGGATATTTCCTGATTTCAATTCTCCAACCCTGATCTTCAGTAAGGTGCCAGTGAAACATATTGAATTTGTAATAGGCCATGAGGTCGATATACTTCTTTACAACATCAACTGAAAAGAAATGCCGTCCTACATCAAGATGCAAACCTCTGTAATGAAACCTGGGATAATCATAGATACCGCAAAAAGGAAAGGAGCAGGATTTTTTATCTGATGCCAAATGTTGTTCCATCAACTGTAACATGGTTTGTACGGCATAGAATAATCCTTTACCGTCACCATAAAGATGAATTGTATTTTTTTCGGCCCTGATTCCATATGCTTCGTCCGGGGCATCAGTCTTTATTTTTATGTCGAATATAATTGCCGGGATGTCTCTGGGAGTACTTGTGACCACTTTTAATTTATACCCCAGAAGGTTTGATAAATATTGATTGAAATACTCGATTGTTGGAGGAGCCTCTTTATTTATCGAAACGATTACTGTTTGCGGGCTAATAAGAACAGTTCCGCTTTGCACATCAGTATAATATGGCTGGGGAATAATTGATAGTGTTGGCTGGCTCATTGCCTGGCAAAAAACGAAAGCGGCAGCAATGACGAGGGATGCCTTACGGATCTTCATGCAAACATCGTTTAGGTGTCCTTAAATTAGCAATAATCTGGCTAAGTATAATGGCAAATTGAAAAGGACTGACTATGGCGTTTCTACTTCCAGTTCATCCACAAAAAGCATGGCGGGCTCGCCTGCGCTTCTAAATCCCTCAGGAATTTTCCCAATGTTTTTTGCAACGATTTTAAGATAACGGGTAGTAGTACCCGAAATTCGAGCGGTCATCCAACCCATACCCGGACTGTCTTCCGCATATTCAGAAGATTTTGTTACGAATGAATATGCCCTCCCATCTTCGGAAGCATATACCTCAATGAACTGAGGCAGATAGCAGCGACTTCCATTGGCCTTGGCCACATGACAGGCAACTTTACCAATATTATGTTCTACTCCCAGGTCCAGGAACGCAACCATATCGGTGCCAGCCCAACCGAGCCACTCTGAAGAACCCAAAACTTTGTCGGAGATTGCACCATTCACAAGTCCGAATGCTCCACCCTGGCCCTGGTATTCTTCAACGGTAGGATTTTCGATATATACTTTATTTCCTGTGGCGAGATTGAAGGAAAAGTTTTGTGCAACGGATCCTACTCTTTTATTGCTTTTAGTAAGATATCCGAAGTAAACATCGCTGGAAGTTACTTTTATGGGTTCAGCATAGTCGCGCGAACGATTATTTACTCCAACAGAATATTCAACGATTGCATCCTTATCGTTTGATTCAAGCTTCCATAAAACGCCAGAATTGTCTTTGGTTGGCAGAATAGAAGCTTTCAAATCAAAAAATGCCTTGCTGTAGCTCGATTTCCATAATTCGTAGCGTTTGAATTGCACTGCAAGCCTCTTTTGGAAGTCAGGATAATCCTTTGAACCTTTTGGACTCCACAATACTTCACTAAATGCTGTCATTCTCGGGAATATCATGTACTCCACTTTAGAAGGATATGCCATGTACTCCGACCAAACATTTGCTTGTCCCCCTAAAATATGTTTTCCCTGGTTTTCATCCAGCTCTGCAGTTATAGGTTCGTAATTATAAATTTTTTCTACAGGGAGATAGTGACCGATAGTTATTGAATCTTCATTTTTACTTTGGGAATAATCAAAATAAACATAAGTAGTGGGAGTCATGATCACGTCGTGATTTTGTTTAGCTGCGGCTATGCCTCCCTGTTCGCCCCGCCAACTCATTACAACAGCATTTGGGGCCAATCCGCCTTCCAGAATTTCATCCCAGCCAATCAGTGTTTTGCCCTTGCTGTTAATGTATTTTTCCATCCGCTGAATGAAATAGCTCTGCAACTCGTGTTCATCCTTCAAATGGTTGTCTTTGATACGTTGCTGACATTTAGGACATTTCTTCCACTGTGTTTTTGGACATTCATCACCACCTACATGAATGTATTTGCATGGGAATAACGGAATCACTTCGTCGATTACATCCTGCAAAAATGAAAAAACCTCATCATTTCCGGCACAAAACACATCGTCAAATACGCCCCAGGTTTCTTTCACTTTATACGGACCACCGGTACAACCTAATTGCGGATATGCAGCAAGTGCTCCACATGCATGGCCCGGCATTTCAATTTCAGGTACCACATTCACGTATCTTGCTGCTGCATACGCAACCACATCCCTGATTTCTTCCTGGGTATAAAAGCCGCCATATCGAATACTGTCGTTTCCTTTACCCGGATATCTTCCTATAATTGTTCCGGCACGATAGGCTCCAACTTCTGTGAGCTTTGGATATTTTTTTATTTCAATGCGCCATCCCTGATCTTCCGTGAGATGCCAGTGGAAATAATTCATTTTATGCAGGGCGATATAATCAATATATTTTTTGACAAAACTTACAGGAAAAAAATGGCGTCCTACATCCAGATGCATTCCGCGATATTCAAATCGCGGATAATCTTTTATTGAGACATATGGAACTTTTAGTGAAGTGGATACATCAACCGGCAATAATTGAATTAGGGATTGCATGCCATAAAATGTGCCGTTTTCATTGTCGCCATTAATCGTTATTCCGTTATTTTTCACCTGAAGTGTATAAGCTCCCGGGATTTTGTAACCCATTTTGGCCAGGCCAAGATGAATACTATTGGGGGCAGTGGCGCCGTGAGAAACATTTAATTTGAAACCATATACCTGTGACAAATAATCATTCAAAAAATTCGCAGAATTTTCCAATCCTGCTCCATCGAGAATAATTGGCGTGTTTTTGTCTATAGTAAACTGACCTCCCGGTGAGGGAACATTTACTTCTACTGGTTTTGGTATGATGTTAATCTGCTGCGCATTTCCGATAAGAAAAAGCAGGAAGTTAATAGTAATGAGTAAAGTGGAAAACTGTCGTTGAGTCATTTAGATTAATTTAAAAGGGGCAAGAATATTCTGGACGCGTGCTGCGGGTCATGATAAATTCTTATAGTAGATTTTTGAAAGTCCTCTGACGCTGCATCGGGTATCCGAAGAAATTTCTGAGGATTCCTGTCAACAAGCGGAAACCAGGAGCTTTGAACCTGGATCATAATCCTGTGGCCCTTCTTAAACGTATGGGCAACATCGGGTAAATCAAACCGGATCTCTTCAACCTTGCCCGGATTAAATGGCTCCGGTTTTTCAAAACTGTTGCGGAATTTTCCTCTGAAAACCTCAGCCCTTACCAGTCTTTGAAAGCCTGCCATCTCCAGGTTCTTAGGGTTTGGATTGGGATTGGGCTCATTTGCAGGCAACACATCGATAACTTTCACTATAAAGTCTGCATCAGTGCCCGAAATAGACGCGAAAATATCAGCAGTGATTTTTCCAGAAATGGTAATGTCCATTGCCAGCGAATCTGTTTGGTATGTCAACACATCCGGGCGCTCCGAAGCGAATCTCTGATCATCGGCCATATATTCATTGTTTCTTCCCGAGAATTTTCCTTTAATGTAGGGAACAGGATTCGCAGGATCGCTCAGATATTCATCAAAATTATTTTCCGTTGGCAGTGACCTGGACAATTGTTTATTTTCTCTTAGGTAAAATGGAATCGGAGCCGAGTTTTTGGGTGGCCAGGCATCATATTTTTTCCATTGGTTAGACCCTGTTTCGAAAATATAAGCCTCTGGTAAATCCATCGTGCCTTTATCCTTTAGATAGAAATTGAAAAACTTTGTTTCCATTTCATCTTTATAATACTGAGCTGTGTTTTGACTGAAATCGTGGGTTGCAAATTTAGACCAATCCCTACCGCTCCATGCGCCATGCGTCCAGGGGCCCATAACAAGCGTGTTCAAGTTTTTGGGATTTTGTTTTTCTACTGCTTCATAAGTGGCGAGGGCCCCGAATAAATCTTCAGCATCAAACCATCCTCCAACAACCAATACAGCCGGTTTAATATTTTGAAGATGCGGTCTGATATTTCTCGCCTTCCAATAATCGTCGTAAGTATCGTGCGCCAGATATTCGTTCCAGATTTTCCCAATATGATTAAAGTATTGCGGGCCATTTGTATTCTTAATAGGACCGAGATCCAGGAAAAACTTATACGCATCATCTCTGTCTCTCGAAAAAATAGTTTTGCCATAATCCTTTACGGGTCCATTTCGGGGTGCATCAAAATAATTAGTGAAGTCAAAATTGTCCATCAAATAATAAGCACCTTTATGATTTACGTCGTCACCAATAAATTCATCGGTTACGGGTGCCTGTGGTGAAACAGCTTTTATTGCCGGGTGAGCATCAGGAAGCGATGCTGTCGCATAGAAACCCGGATATGAAATTCCGAAGATGCCAACTCTGCCATTATTATTTTTCACATTGGTCAACAGCCAATCTACTGTGTCATAAGTGTCGCTACTTTCATCAACATCTTTATTCGATTTTTTTGAATCGATGGCCGGAGTCATTTCCTGAAAATTTCCATAGCTCATATACCTTCCTCTTACATCCTGGTAAATAAAAATATATCCTTCCTGCATCAACTGGCGGTTTGGACCAAGTCTCCTGGTGGGATAGTTATTTTCTCCATATGGTGAACAACTATAAGGAGTGCGAACCATGAGAAAAGGATATTTGCGCGTTGCATCTTTGGGCTCATAGATCGCGGTAAATAATTTAACACCATCACGCATTGTGATATAAACCTCTCTCTTCGTAAAATTATTCCTGATATAAATGGAATCCTCATTCATGGTTTGACAATGAAGTGAGGGTGCACACAATTCGAGCAGGAAAAGCAGTTTTAAATATTTCATGTATAATTTCCTTTAAGGTAGAACAGGCAATATAACTGAAGAACTGTGAATTGCATCGTGATAAATGCGAATATTTTCTTTTATGAAATCAGAATCTTTGCAATGGTATATGTCTACAAATTGTTGTGGGTTTCTGTCCGCGAGTGGGAACCAACTGCTTTGAATTTGAACCATGAGTCGGTGACCCTTTTTAAAAGTATGAGCAATTGGAGGCAATTCGAATTTAACTTGCTCAATTGAACCGGGAACAAATGCTTCTGGTTTCTCATAACTTTTTCTAAATCTGCCTCTGAATATTTCACCTCTCACCAGCATTTGATATCCGGTCCTTATATACCCTGGCCGCTCCACCAAATGAGCATCCATTTCATTAGCTTCCATTTTATCTGGAAATACATCGATGATTTTTACAACATAATCTGCATCCGTGCCAGTGATACTCGTCGCCAGGTCGGCAATTACACTACCCGTAACCGTTAGGTCACTGGTTAACGTGTCTGTTTGAAACACTAAAACATCTGGTCTTCTTGATGCAAAGCGTTGGTCGTCGTCCATGTACTCCCTTGTCCTTTCAAAATGTACATTTTGAGTGTAAGGAACCGGTTTGGATGGATCACTCAAATATTCGGAAAATGAATTTTGGTTTGAGGGTTTTGTCCAGCTCAACTTACCGTTTTCCTGCAAATAAATGGGTTTGTCTGTTTTGGCTGCCGGGGGCCATTCGGAAAATGTTTTCCATTCGTTTGCGCCCGATATGAAGATGTTTGCTTCAGCTATGGAAGAGATATCTCCTTTTCCTTCGAGAAAATATCTAAAAAATGGGACCTCAATATTTTCCTGGTACCATATACTCGTATTCGATCCGAACCTGACATTACCCATGTGCGTCCCATCTCTGGATGCCCATTGTCCGTGATACCAGGGTCCTTCCACAATTTTATTAAAAGCTTTTCCAGGGTTGTTTTGTTCTGCCGCTTTGTATGCATTCCATGCACCCCAGCAATCTTCTGCATCAAATAAACCACCTACCCAAAGCATTGCAGGCTTAAGATTCTTTGTGGCATTCCTGGCATCCCTTGCCTGCCACCATGCATCATAGTTAGGATGAGAATTAAGATCCTTCCAAAATGCAATACTGTCGCCCATATAGTTTGCGAGATTTGAAAGTGAGCCGGTCTCTAAATAAAATTTGTAATTGTCGTAAGTGGGGTAATTAAATTCTGTGGGACCTACTATAGTGGGTTTAGGTCTGGGTTTTCCAAAAGAAGAATAAAATGCAAATGCATCCATAGCGAAGAAAGCGCCGTTATGGTGAAAATCGTCGCCAATGAACCAGTTAGTTACAGGTGCCTGCGGACTTACAGCTTTGAGTGCGGGATGATTTGAGGCAGCGGCCATTGTAGAATAGAATCCGGGATAGGAGATACCATATACTCCCACATTGCCATTATTGGATTTCAGGTTTTTGACCAACCAGTCGATCGCATCGTAAGTATCGCTCGCTTCATCTATATCTGTTTTAGTTTTCTTGTTCGGGTTGAATGGTCGAACATCGACGAATTGTCCTTCACTCATCCATCTTCCGCGAACATCCTGCGTTACCATTATATATCCTGACTTGAAATATGCCATTATATTAGGGTTCCAGACATGGTTCCAAATGTCGTCAAAATTGTTTTCCCCATATGGAGAACAAGAATAAGGGGTACGGGTCAATAAAATGGGATGTTTGATTGTACTGTCTTTTGGAATATAAATTGAAGTAAACAGTCTAACTCCATCACGCATTGGGATGTAGCGTTCAATTTTGTAGTAATTCTCTCGAAGCCAGACTGAATCTTTATTTACATCCTGGGAGAAGGAGGTTAAGGCTGTAAAGATGGTGATTACGAGCACCAATATATTTCTCATGTTGGAGGGGTTTGAAAAATAAATGTAGCGATTTCCTGAAAATGACCCGAAGAAGGCTTCAGAATAGTGTGACAGAAAATGATGATCGGTATTAAACAGACACTCCGATTAAACGCGGATCAACAGCAAATATATGGAGCGTAAATTAACGTTATGTACTTGCGTGGTTTTACGGTTGCAAAAAAAATAATGAGTGTTTACTTTTATTTAAGATAATCCACATCCTCTTAAACTCTTCGAAGTGTACGATTAGAATTTGAAAAACTTCATTTGAATTCAATTCCGCAGTTCAAAAAAATCTGAATTTATTTTTTGTGACTATCGTTAAACTAAATTTTCATCATTATGCCTTTGTTACTACCATAAAGTGGTATTGACACGCTTGAATTTTTAATTTTATTTTGTTGGACGTTACAAATTTAGAAATCATTTCTTTTCGAACTACTCTGGTTAGTATTGGTATCCGGACTCATTTTTCAACATGATACTAGTGGTGTTTAACTCCTCCTCATGAAGTAAAGTTGAATCCCAACATTTAGCCCTTTGATAACTCGCCGACCTAAAACCAGGTTCTGGACTCGCGACTTTTGAACTTAAAGGCCGCAACGGTATTTCATTTCATTTTATTTAATCATTGCAATGATTGATACTGTCCTCTTATTGCTCAGAGATGAACTCATCTCATATCTCGCCAAAAAAGATGCAGCGACTGTGATTGTAGACAACATAGGTTTGTTTGAATCTCCAAGCGGAAACACACTGGCAGATAATATTATTATTACACTGGTAAATATTGAAGAAGAAAGCACTTTAAAAAATCAGCCAGCATTCAAAAGACCCGTAATGAATTCTGGTATTTATCAAAATCCTCCGGTTTATTTGAATCTATATGTTTTGTTTACCTGTAATTATTCAGGGGCAAACTATCACCTGGCATTAAAACGGTTATCCTACGTTGTAAGATTTCTGCAAAGTAAAAATTCTTTCGCTGCATCATCGTCAGTTGTAGGAAGTACGCTCAATATGGATGATGATGATATACTGGATCTCAAATTTACTCTTGAACTATATACACTCACTTTCGAACAAATCAATCATCTGTGGGGATCATTAGGAGGCCGGCAGGTACCGTTTGCCATGTATAAGCTGCGTTTGGTTGCGCTCACTGAACGTGCAACGGTTCGTGAAGTTCCGCTGATTGAAGAAATCGAAACAAACCTTGCAAAAATTCCACAGCACTAATTATGTCCCTCATATATAAAACCCTATTCGAAGTGAAGCTCATGCATGAGTTTTTCCTGACTAACAAGGATGGCTCAGTGGTCTTTTCACTTGCGAACCAGGCGGATCGACTACAATTTTTGCTGAACCAGTTTACCAATGACAGGCCATCTATTAATAATGACCTCGAATTTGCATTTCCAGATTCGCTCGCATCAAGATATGCAGGACTTAAAATAAAACTCCTTCCGGGTTATTCAGGTTTTCGGGTGCTCGCACGCGTTACACAAAAGGTTCTTGCAGATAATAGCATTGTTTTTGAACCCCTCATCCCAATTCCAACTGATTTTTATATACGCGTAAGCGATATTAACAGATCAGCCCAGGAATATTCAAATTTCAGGATCAGCAGACCGTTGCCGGCAGTTTACTTTTTCACCAGTTTGAATGTTCCAGCCGCAAAAACCTTTCCTTATCTAACCGCACCGGTTTCTAATTTTAATGCCGCATCAAAATACGAACAGGGAGAACTGGCATCCTTCGGACCCAATGATTTGAGACAATATTATAAAGATGATACCGGCACGGACCAATTTGAATCGGCTATCGGTAACTTTTTTGCAAATGAAAATGATCGGTTAATTGTTCCCATAAATTTCACCTACTCGTTTATCGGGGCTACAAATCTTACACAGGCATCATTTGTTTTAAAAGATAAGAATGGTGTTGCCTTAAAGGATAAAAATGGAAATGATACCAAAAAAATTGTAGCGAGTCCCGGTAATACCATTTCCAGAACTACACTTGATTTTTCTGATCGGATCAATCTTCAAACTATTCCCAATAATCAATTCAGTGATTTGGTGGTGTATAGCCTGGTTGTTACAGGTGATAACGGATATGCACAAACCCACACGGTAATTTTTAGTGATGCCATACAGGATGTTACGGAAGACTGGGCCGCAATAGTGATAAATTCAGCACCAGGTAATTCATTTGACCTCCTTGCTGCAGATGGCTTTTTGAAAAAGCGTAAGAATTCTCTTGGGGTTTGGGAAGATGCTCCTGTATTTGAAATTCCTATTAAAAGCAGGTTTTGTTTTTGGAGATATGTCAATGATCTCAAATCTGAGCTGGATATTATTACCGCACTGAATGGCTATGTTACAAAAATTGGTGATGTATTGATAACAAATAAGCCACGGTCAATTGCACTTTCTTATTTCCTCGTGGCAAATGACACCAACACCTCAACAAAATATTTGCCAAACCCGGTTGATTACGAAATCCGCCTCGACGATAAGGGCAGATTCTGTTTTGATATCGTGGTTCCTGAATCTGACCTGTTTCCGATTATTTGATTAAAGAAATATTCTAACTAAAAAAAATAAATCATATGGCAGAGTACAAAACCCCGGGAGTTTATATAGAAGAGATTCCGCATCTCCCACCTTCCATCGCATCAGTCGAAACTGCTATACCTGCCTTTATTGGCTACACCCAAATAGCGCAAAATAAAGCTGCAGGAGATCTGATCGGACAACCGTGGAGAATCGAATCCATGCTGGAATATGAACTCTATTTCGGCGGTCCTGATCCTGAGAAGGGTATTACGGTATCCATAAATACCGCTGGAGGAAAAGTGGATATCCAGGGTAGAGTGGACAAGCCATCCATTTACCTGATGTATTACTCACTGCAAATGTTTTTCATCAATGGAGGTGGTCCATGTTACATTGTTGCAGTGGGAGATTACACTAAGGGAACAATCCTGGTGCCGGATCTCACTTCAGGATTAGATGCAATCAAAAGAATAAAAGAAGTAACGCTTCTTGCTTTCCCTGATTCAATGAATGTAACTAACGTAAATAATTACGTGGACATCCATACACAGGCTATCCAGCAATGCGTAGACTTGCAGGACCGCTTTACTGTGATGGATGTATTTATGGATCCGGCGGTTCCATTAAATCAATGGAAAACGAACACGGATACAATGAGAAATACGCTGGCAGGTGATACGGATCATTTGAAATATGGTGCTGTGTATTTCCCAAGGATCTTCACCAATATCGATTTCTCCTACAAGAAAAATGATGGAAGCGGACAGGACAATGATGACCTTGTTAAGGTGGAAGGATTCGCTGGTGCAACAACACTCACCCAATTGAAATCTGCCAATAATGCTTATTACTACCAGGCAAAAAGTGCCATCAACGACATACAAATGTTATTGCCCGCATCGAGTGCCGCTCTTGGAGTTTATGCAAGTGTGGACAGCACCCGGGGAGTTTGGAAAGCACCGGCGAATGTAAATATCGATTTTGCGATCGCCCCTGAAATTCAAATTACACACCTGGAACAACAGGATCTGAATGTTGATCCCAATGCAGGAAAATCTATCAACGTAATTCGTTCTTTCCCAGGAAGAGGTCCTGCAATTATTTGGGGTGCCCGCACATTATCAGGCAATGACAATGAGTGGAGATACATTTCTGTGAGAAGGTTCTTCATCATGGTTGAACAATCAGTGAAAAATGCAACAGAACAATTTGTATTTGAACCAAATGATGCAAATACGTGGGTGCGTGTTAAATCAATGATTCAAAATTATCTCACACAGCAGTGGAAAGCAGGGGCATTAATGGGAACATCCACTAAAGAAGCATTTTTCGTACACGTGGGATTAGGTGAAACCATGGTTGAACTTGATGTTTGGGAAGGTAGAATGATTGTTGAAATAGGAATGGCAGTTGTTCGTCCCGCTGAATTTATCATCCTACGCTTTATGCACAAGATGCTTGCAGAATCCTAATTAAAATTCTTAAAATATAAAACCTCGTCTTATGGCAATGCAACAACAGTCCCAACACAATCAGCGTCAGGACAAACCCAATGACAATGATTGTATGGGCAAAAACGCGCCGACTAACAAGAGCATTAAATCAATGAAAGACACTTACTGCTCAACGTTAGAAGGATTATTGGGTGATTTGAGCCAGGCCGAAGAAACTTTTTCGGGGCTGCAAACCTCCTATGAACAGAAAAAATGTGTGTTTGTAAAAACAGAAAAAAATTACAGGGTTTTCAGAAACCTCGAATTAGGTGTGGGTATAGAATTGCTTCAGGCAAATGAAGAGATCAAAAAAAATACGACCACTTATGTTACCGATAATACCAACCTCGCAAAAGCATTAACCAACGTTAGAGATGCTGCTAATGCAGCCAGAAAAAAATTCGGAGAACTCCTGGAATATGCGAACAAACTGAATGCCTGCAGCAATGATTGTTGCAATGCTACGCAAATGCATATTCTCACAGGGAGAAAGTATGAAAATTGCGAAGGGAAAAAATCTCCTGAACCGGGCCATCGCCCTGCTGATTGCGAAGACGCAGGTGAAATATTTGACAGACTTGTTTCTGTGCCTGAATCTCTTTACAAAGACATGTGTGTAATCTACAATTCCTCATATGAAATCGTAGGGATCCAAACTTTTTCCAATATTGCCGGACTCACTACTCTACAGGGCAATGTTTACACCAATTCACAGGCATTTGAAGGATGGGTTAAAGATCGAATGACCAATGGAGGAACAAGTGTTACAACTGCCCAAACAGATCTAACAGCAGCTATCAAAGCGCTTACTACTGCGGGTTATGTTTTATACAACAAGAGGGTTGAAGTAGATGCAGTGAATGGAACCAAGGATTATCTCTGCTGCACAGAATGCGATTGTATAAAACATGATTGTGAAGACGATAGCGACAGGCTCAAGGAATGCAAGTGTGAAATCTGCGATATCTGCACAGAAGTAACACAGATTTATTGCCGCGAAGAAGAACAGCATCATCATATGGAACACGCAAGAGCCAGGTGATTCTAGTTCCAGGCTGAAAATTTCAACCAGATTAACCATTAAAACTTATTACAATGCTTAGCTACAATACATTCGAAAATCCTCAGGAACTCCTCGATTGCTGTCAGGAACCCAATCCACCAGGAGATGGCGGGGATTGCTGTTATGATACATGGAACACAGATCTCACCAAGGTGACAGCTGACTGGAAGAAAGCCAGCGCTATAGCTACCTGCAAGGAAAATGAATACAATAATGCGTGGAGTTGGTACACAATGCTGAAAGGCTGGTGTTCCGATTGGGAACAGGCAGATGACCTCGCAGATAAAATTTGCAGAGCACTCGAGATTTTTATCAAACACCTCGATAAAGTTTGCCTCGTCACGGAAAAAACCAATAAGGCCATAGAAATTTTATTCTGCATGATTCGTGATCTGTACCTGAGAGTGGATTGTCTCAAACAGGATTACGATGACCTTTACAAATGCATTAACTGTCTCAAAAGCCCGGAACTTTCCGGCAACGGACTTAAAACCTGTCTCGACAATTACGGCGCAAAACTCGATGCAGTCATTGCAACCCGCGACGATTTAATCGGCAAAGTTGTGATTGCTCTCAATCTTGCTTTCGATTTGCATGACAATATCTGCGATGATTATGGTTTAAAAAGTGAATTGATCTATTGGAGAAATATTTTCCATTGCGAAGGTTGTGAAGAAGAAGAACAGGGTGGAAATAAGGGTAAAAAGGCTGGCGGCTATCATAACCACGATGAAGGCGGAGAAGACAATTGTGAATTGAAGCCAATGATCACCTTCCCCATTGACCAGGATTCCTATTTCATTAAGCTGAAAGATCATCGGGATGACACAAAAACAAGAGTGTATGAATTGAAAAAAGAACTGGACAAAGCTAAAAGCAAGGCAGCGGCCCTGCAGGCATGTAAGGATAGTCTCACCAGTGCTGTTCAGAGTCTTGATCCATCAGGGAAATGTAAGTAGAGTACCAAGTAACAAGTACCCAGTACCTAGATTGATTTACGACAAACTACAATCAACAAACTAAAAACTTATAGTCATGGCAGATGATCCCAAAAAAAATTACCCGCTACCGAAATTTCATTTTCAGTTGGATTGGGGTGGAACCAGGGTTGGTTTTACCGAAGTAAGCGGACTGGATTTTGAAACTACGCCTATAGAATATCGTGAGGGAAGCAGTGTTGTTTATAACAAGACCAAACAACCGGGTATGACGAAATATACCGACATCACTTTGAAGAGAGGGACTTTCCTGGGTGACTTCGAATATTTCCAGCTATGGAAAAAAACTTTCATGTTCCAGGAAGGAAAAGAAAAATTCAGGAGAGATGTTACCATAAAACTACTGGACGAAGAGCACAAACCAGTAATTACATGGACACTTACTAAGGCATGGCCTACTAAGATCCAGTCAACGGATCTCAAAGCTGATGGTAATGAAGTGGCCATTGAAACTATGGTTCTGGTGCATGAAGGACTGTCCATTGTTGAAGCTAAATAGTTTTAGAAAAATAATCCTGTAGCATGGCCGATAGTGTATACCAAACGGTGAATTTTCACTTTAGGGTGGACTTCAGTTTTGACAATGCGAGTGCTGAAATTGGATTTCAGTCCGTAACCGGATTAGATTCCACGCTGGAAACAGAACCCGTGAAAGAGGGCGGTGAAAACAGGTTTACTCATGTGCTTCCAACGAGGAGGAAATACGGACCGCTGGTATTGAAGCGAGGTTTGGTTTTGCCTGCAGACTCGGCCAAAATTTCGCAGTGGTTGAAAGATGCTTTCGATCATCAAAATGTTGTTCCTGCAGAAACAGTGACGATTAAATTGTTGAATGAGGAACATCAGCCACTGATGCATTGGACAGCAAATAATGTGTGGCCCCTCAGTTGGAAGATTGGTGAATTGAATGCGGAGAATGGCGCCATACTTATAGAAACTCTCGAACTTAACTACAATCGTTTGATTTTCGATAAATCTTAAATCATGCCAATCGAGATCAGAGAACTAGTTATCAAGGCCACAGTAACCCAGGATACTTCACAGGGACCTGCACAGAGTAGCCAGACTTCTTCCAACAATGCAGTAACGCCCCAGGAAGAAATGGTCAATTTGTGCATCTCAAAAATGATTGAAATTCAAAAAGAGAAAAATGAGCGGTAGTCTTGATAAACTCATCATCCAGTCATACGCAACAAATTCATTTGAAGGAGAAGACAAGAGTCGCAGATTTACTGCACCCATCAATCCTGAAACTTTTACCAATAGTTTCAAAATTGAGTTGGAAAAAAAGCGTGGACATGGAAACAGCGGAACAGATCCACGATATATTTCTACTGAACCGGAAGAATTGAGACTTGAATTTATTCTCGATGGAACAAAAACTGTCGAAGGATATACTCCAGAGTACAAAGACTTGCCGGTAACAGAACAGCTTCAGAAATTTTTGAATTGTGCATATAATCTTGACGGAAATATTCATCGTCCAAGATTCCTGAATATTCTTTGGGGTCAATATTTGAATTTCCATTGTGTGCTATCTGCTGTCGATATCAATCACACACTTTTTAATCCTGATGGCAAACCATTGCGCGTTAAGATCACCGCGACATTTCTAAATTATAAAAGATCAGATGAACAGGCTGCAGATCAAAAGAAATCATCTCCTGATCTCACGCACCAGCGAAAAGTAAACGAAGGCGATCGACTGGATTTAATGACTTATAAAATTTACAATGACCCATCATATTTCCTGCAGATTGGCCAGGTAAATGGATTGAACAGTATAAGAAATATAAAACCAGGCCTCGACCTCTACTTTCCACCATTTGATAAAAATGAAAATTGATGGCTACACCGACTGTAACTCATGATGTGGTCACTTATGACATTCAGGTTGACAACAAAACTGTGGACCCAACCCTGCAGGTTTTGTCGATAGGAATCACCAAAGAACTAAATAAGGTTCCCTATGCGAAACTGGTATTTAGAGACGGAAGTGCATCTGAACAAAAATTTGATATCAGCAATAAGGACTTTTTTATTCCCGGGAAAAAAATAAAGATCCGGATCGGGCACGACGGAAATAACCAGCAGGCCTTTTTGGGGATTGTAACAAGACATGCGATTCGTGTAAAAGAAAATGGAAGCAGTGAATTGCATGTTGAATGCAGAGATGAATCCGTGAAAATGACTATTGGGAGATTCAGTAAATATTTTGAGAATGTAAAAGATAATGAATTGATAGATGAGTTGATTGGGAAATATTCGAATCTTAAAAGTGACCTGGAAAAAACAAAACTCAAACATAAACAAATTGTTCAACATCATATTTCGGATTGGGATTTTATGTTGCTCAGGGCTGAAGCCAATGGAATGCTGGTAAATGTTGACGATGGAAATATAAAAGTTTCTAAACCTGACACTTCTTCAAAGCCCGTTGCTAAAATTGTTTTTGGTTCAAGTGTTTTGGAATTTGAAGCAGAAATGGATGCACGCAACCAGTGGAAAAATGTGGCAGCTCATTCCTGGGATTTCAGCAGTCAGAAATTATTCAATGCAGATACCTCTTCAGCAAATTTTACAGAGCCTGGTAACATCGCCGGAAGTGATCTGGCAAATGCAATTAATCTTGAGCATTACGACATGCATCACAGCGGTTACCTCCTTGAGCAGGAATTACAGGATTGGGTAGATGGCATCATGTTGCGAAGCAGACTGGGAAAGATAAGGGGAAGGGCGAAGGTTACGGGCACTTCAGATATAAAATTAGGAAATATGGTGGCCCTGGATGGTGTTGGAGACAGGTTTAACGGTAATGCATACGTGACAGGCATGCGTCATGAAATTGGAAATGGGATGTGGGATTCTCATATTCAATTCGGACTTGATCCTGAGAGATTTTCTGAAGTGCATGATAAGAATCTAAATGATCGCGAGAGTGCTGGTTTAGTGGGCAGTATTCACGGATTGCAAATAGGAATTGTTTCCCAATTGGAGAACGATCCTAATGGTGAAAATAGGATTCTGGTACGGACGCCAACGATCGATGATAGCGGCAAGGGAATATGGACAAGAGTTGCAAGTCTGGATGCGGGTGATGATCGGGGAGCATTTTTTATGCCTGAAATAGGCGATGAAGTTATTCTGGGTTTTATCAATGACGATCCTCGTCACCCCATTGTTTTGGGAATGCTTCATAGCAGCGCTAAACCTGCACCCATTACTCCGCAGGATGCAAATAATGAAAAAGGATTTACGACGCGAAGCAAAATGCACGTGAGTTTTAATGATCAAACTAAAACAATTACGATTGATACTCCTGCAGGGAATTCAATTGTGCTGGATGAATCAGGAACAAAAGTTGAAATCACAGATCAGAATACAAATAAAATAACGATGGATAGTTCAGGAATCAGTGTGCAGAGTCCGATGAATATAGAATTGAAAGCAGGAGTTAACCTTACACTTTCAGCCGGTGCTACATTATCTATAGGAGGCGTTTCGATTTCTGTTAAGGCAGATGGAAATGTGAGTATGGAAGGTGCCCTGGCCAAACTTTCTTCGCAGGGAATTACTGAAATAAGTGGATCAATAGTTAAAATTAATTAATAATGCCCTTAGCTGCTCGTATAACTGATATGCATACCTGCCCCCTGGTTACCGGAGTCGTTCCCCATGTGGGGGGCCCTGTTACAGGTCCTGGGGCACCAACTGTTTTAATAGGTGGATTACCTGCAGCTGTAGTATCAGATCTATGCGTTTGTGTTGGCCCGCCCGATACCATAGTAATGGGGAGCACAACAGTTATAATTGGCGGTAAACCTGCAGCGCGTCAGGGAGACTTAACTGCTCATGGCGGTGTAATTGTAATGGGATGCCCAACTGTAATTATTGGGGGCTGATTAAAAACTATATCATGGCACAAAACAATTTTAATTCATTTCTGGGAACAGGCTGGTCTTTTCCACCTACGTTCGACTGGAGTTCTGGCGCAGTGAAATTGGTAAGTGATGAAGAAGACATCAACGAAAGCCTCAATATTCTTCTTTCAACTTCGCTGGGAGAAAGAGTGATGCAACCAAGATACGGCTGTAACCTTAATGATTATTTGTTTGAGCCCTTATCCAGCACCGTTATTGGATTTATCAAGAACCTGGTTAAAACCGCCATATTGTATTATGAGCCGAGGATCACTACAGAAAATATTGAAGTGACCGCCGATGATTCTTTTGATTTAATTGAAGGAAGATTCACTATTACGGTCACTTATAGCATACCTGGCACCAATTCCAGGTTCAATTATGTTTACGATTACTATAAGAATGAAGCATTAACGCTGATTTAGACCCAAACTCAATATTAAGAAATCGTTTGTGAAACATGTTTGATTGCAAGAACCTTATTCATCCTTTTCAACATGATCCCGGCACAAGCCAGGCTCAACGGACAATGGAAGAACTTTTATCCGGTCCAGCCAAAATCGATGGAAGAAGTCTTGCAGATCTTTTGGATTATTTTGTTCAGATCTCATCTGACATTAATTTCTATGATGCAAATCTCTCAGTAAAAGACTGGCGGCCATTCTTTCAGGGCAGCCTCCCTTTCCTGCTTTCATCTATAATAAAATTTGATGCAGACAGTGTAAATGACAAGTTTGATTTTTATAATGCGGCATTTACAAAATCGCCAACTAATTCTGGAATTCAGCTAAGCATTTATTTTATTTTTTACAATTCAGTTTACAAAATTAACAACTGGTATTCTAAAGTAAAAGGAAGTGGATTGCCGATTGAATCACAATTGCAAAAACTCATTAAGGATAAATTACAGCAACCTCTCAAAAATTTTATTTGCCTTACTAATGCTGCAGTAAAATGGTTCTGTGTACGCAAACTTGATTTTACCATTTTCAGCAAGGAAGAAGCCTGGGGATTAGACCTCACAGATTTATTTTGTACTGACGAGGGTTTCCTTACGGTTGGACATAGTAAAAGAAAACAATTACTTGCCATCCAGTTTGATTTGGTAAATGCTTTTTCTTCATTCATTGAAGGGATTCGTTTGCTTCCCGACTTTTCGGAAAATTGCATTCAGCAGAGCTTAATTCCCTTAAAAGCCAGCCTGCAAAAGAAACATACACCTCACCTCGCACTCATTTTTGTTTTCCTCGATCTCTTTCAAAAACTCCAGGATGACCTGAACGGCTTCACCAAAAAGCATCTGGATTTCTTTTACAAAGATGTGCTTCAACTCAAAGCCAGAGCAGCTGTGCCTGATAAGGCAAACATTATTTTCGAATTGCAGAATCAGGTAAAAAAATACCTGGTAAAAAAAGGTATTACTGTTAAAGCCGGAAAAGATAATAATAAAGCCGAGATTCTATTTGGTTTGGATGAGGAAATTGTTGTGAATCGCGCCCAGGTTACGGATACGCGTACTCTATTTCTGAATAACCTGACTGTTCAGGTTTCTGAATTTCTAGAAGGAGTATACATGGCTCCGGTAGCTACCATGGCCGATGGGATTGACAAGCCATTCAAAGATGATCAGCCACAGAATTTCCCTACAGTAGGGGCTAAGTATTCCAAATACATTAAACCAGGCACTGCATTTTACAAGCCATATCCTAATGCGAGAATGGGATTCATTCTTGCATCGCCTGTATTATTGATGCATGAAGGAAAAAGGTCAGTGACGATTACGCTTGTTTGTCAGATTGATGAAACGCTATGCCCGGAATTATCGGACCCTGATAACAAACCCAATATTTATGAACCGAGTCTGCTTTTTAATAAAGTAAAGTACCTCATTAAAAAATACTACATCATCGTAAATGGTGATCTAATCAACACTGCAGCTGCAAAAGGAATTCAGCAAACAACCATTGATAAATTATGGGCACTATTGCTTGAGGAAGATCAGCCGGACTGTTGTGGGAATGATCCCATTCATAAATATAAATACGAAGAAAGTTTTACCTGGGGAGAGTGGTGGACACAATTTAGAAGCACAGTTGATGCTGCAGAGATCCCAATAATCGATGAGATTTTTCCGAAGATTAATGTCTTTAAGCTTTCATTTAGTGGAGAAAAAGGATGGGTATCGCCAAGCAAAATAGAGAGAATACGTTTCACAACACTAAGCACCGAAAATAAATTTGCAATCAAAATTAAGGCAATACTTAAGCCAGACAAGGACCCTGTTTCATTCTTTGATAAGAAAGTATTGAATGAAGATTATAATACCACGCAGCCAGTAGTTAAAATTGAAATCAATGATCACATCAAAATTAAAAAGGGATTTGATTTGAATGGCTCGGTTTGTTGTATGGAGAACAAAGTTGATCCCGCAAAATATCCACTTTCATACTACCACTTTTTTCGATACCTGCGAATTCTGGACACATTCATGCCCGACGGAGTAACTCCTTTGGATACAGGCATTACAGTAAGAGTTTGCGGATTCAAAAATTTCATTGTTCAGAACGATGAAAGTGTTCAGGATGTAAATGCCCCGATCTATCCCTTCGGAACCCGTCCCAATGTTCCGGATTTTGATGTGGTCAATCCAAATCCTGCACCTGCAAATTTGGTGGGCCCGAGTTTTTATATTGGATCGCAGGAAATTCTAGGTAAGAAATGGGACAGCATTTTTATTAACATTGATTGGAAAGCTAAGCCATCGAATTTCCGTGATTATTATAAGGCTTATGCAATAATGGGCGGAGCTTTCGGACTTGATGATACCCTTTTTCAAATTAATCTTTCAGTGCTTGAAAATGGAAAATGGATTCCTGAAGACCCTCATCTCGTAGCTCCCGTGGTTACGATTCCCAATGGAGTAACAGGTGGAAATAATCGTCAGCTTTTTGAGAAGGATCCTGGAGCTACATTTTGTGTGCCGGATCACATGTATTACCAAACTATTCAAATAAGAAATAGTTTCTTCACTCTTGATCAGGGCTTTACTTTAAAAAATGAAAAAGTTACAAGGCTGGATGTGAGTTCCAAATTTGGGTTCTTGCGTATCAA
>PSRI01000121.1 GCA_003175935.1 Bacteroidota bacterium | reverse complement strand
TTCCGGCGCCCAATACTTTTCGAACGGCCATTTCCCTGTATCTTTTGGTGATGGTAAATGCAACAACTCCAAATATTCCAAGCATCACTATGATTATCGTAAGTATTGTTGCAGTATTTGCGGCTCGCTTCAATTGCAATTCTGCTTTGTAAAGAGATTGAAACCTTTCATCCATAAACGAATATTCAAAAGGCGTATTAGGTGAAGCGTTTTTCCAGGCTTCCCTGATTTGGTCGATGGCTGTGCTGATATCAGTGGTATTTAATTTCAAGGATAGAAACCGATATGTATTTGCATCCTTCACGTGGGCAAAGGCAACCGGCTCAATGGCATTTTGCATATTAGAATAATGAAAATCCTTCACCACTCCGGTAACCGTAGCTGTGAATTTATTTGCCGGAGATTTTATTTGAGAACCCACTGCATTTGCCAAAGTGAGACCCATCGTTTTCATTGCAGTTTCATTGAGCACGATCTGGTCGGCAACATGTGGCCCAATTCCATGGTTTAAGTAAGTGCCTACAAGCAAATGCAAGCCCATGGTTTCGGCATAGTCTTCATCCGTAATATTGAAACCAACATTTATAGCCTGGTTATCTTTACTTCCCGGTGGCAAGAGGTCTATCAGTGCCATCGGTCTTCTTTCAGGTACTTCAAATGCCAGGGTTGCACTTTTTACTGCAGATATTTTGAGTAGCTCCTGCTTAATACTTTCCATTTTCAAAACGCCTGCTGAATCCCATTGTTTAGGATAAGCTGTTGCCACCAAAACCTGTTCTTTGCTATATCCGAGGTCCTTAGTGAAGATATATGAAACCTGACGGGATACGGTAAGCGCACTTATGAAAACGATTATGGCCAGACTAAACTGCAATACGAGGAGAGACCTCCTTAAAATGAGACCTCCTTTTACAGTTTCAGATTTCCCTTTAACCGAAGGAATAGTTTTTGATGCGCTTAAAATAAAGGCCGGATACAGGCCTGCAATTATTCCTACAAGCAAAACAACAATCAACAACCACAAAAATTTGGAAAAATTAAAATTTGCAAGGGGCTCCAAATTTGTTGCAAGAATTTGATTGAACAGGGGTCGAAGCACTTCATACAAACCAATCGAAATTAAGCCTGAAATGCTGGTGAGAAGTACGGATTCTGTGATGTACTGGAATATCAATTGGGTCCTATCGCTACCAAACACTTTTCTTAAGCCTATTTCCTTAATTCTGTACGATGAAGTTCCGATGCTGATATTCACAAAATTTACAATTCCCATAAGCAGAATGAAACCTGCAATCAGGGATAACGTGATCAGCATTTTTTCAACAGCGCCATTATTATTTTTCAGGTGGTAATCTTTCATCGAGACTAATTCGACAGTCAGGTTATCTCTGAAATTTTCCGGAGCATATTTTGCAATCGTTTTCTTTAGAGGTTCCTGTAAATCTTTTGGTTTTATGCCTGGCTTTAATTCAATCATTCCAATTTCATTTGCGCTGTTCCAGGTCTCTGAAGGATCTCCACCCTGATAGTATTGGTTGCCCTTTGTTGGTACAAAAATGTCGTAGGCAACTCCTATTAACCCCGTAATTGCATTAGGATGAATATCTTTCAATACTGCAGATACGAGGTAATCCTGTGTTACACCCTGAACCGTGGAGTTCAGTTTTATTTTTTCATTGATTACATCTTTTCTCCCAAAAAGTTTTATTGCAACTGATTCGGTAATTACTGCGGAATTATTATTGATAAACGCATTTTCCTTGTTGCCATATAAAACAGGAAATCCATACATACTCACTAACGTAGTATCTCCGATAGCAACATTTTCATTAAAATACCGATCACCTGCGGAAATCACATTCATTACCGGGTTGTATCGATAATAATTGGCGACGAGGTTTGGATATTCTTCCTTAATAGTTTTTGGAAGCAGGCCAATGGTTGTAATATCCAGACCCATATCCTTCACTTTCCAATTGCTCTTCATGAAATACTGGTTAGAGATATTTCGAATATCGGCGCTAACATTTCTTTCCTGCATTACGTAATCACCTATCAACATAGTGAAAGTGATGCCGATGGCCAGGCAAAGAATGTTGATGAAAGAAAACAGTTTTCTTTTGGTCAAATGCCGAACGGCAATCAAAACGTAGTTTCGAATCATATGCAAATGGTTTGTCGCCGGGACGCAAAGAAGCGCAAAGGCGCAGTTATTCTGATCGTAATGCTTTTACCGGATTCGCGATTGCCGCTTTAATAGCATGGAAACTAATTGTCGCCAATGCCACAATCGCTGCAAGTACGGCTGCAAAAACGAATACCCAAATTGAAATAGATGTTCTGTAAGCAAAATCCTGTAACCATTTATGCATCGCGAACCATGCAGTTGGAAACGCAAATAACGCCGATATCGCAACAAGAATCATAAAATCTTTGGAAAGAAGTCCAACTAAATTTGGTGTGCTTGCTCCTAATACTTTTCTCACACCGATTTCTTTTATTCTTTGAGTGATAGCAAAAGCTGATAAACCAAATAGGCCAAGGCAGGCGATAAATATGGCGATACAGGCGAACATGGTGAATAAGAATTCCTGTCTTTTTTCTGAAGTATACAATTTACCATAATCTTCATCGAGGAATTTGTATTCGAAGGGATAATCGGGTAAATACTTGTTCCAGGTATTTCTGATGGTTTCAAGCGCGCCAGAAATATTTGAGCCGGCAATTTTCACGGAAAGATAATTGTAATAACCTCCTTGTGGCGATAATAAAAGAATCATTGGTGCTATGGCCTGATGCATACTTTCAAAATGAAAATCATTGAATACACCTACAATCTTTCCTTTGGTTCCACCGTATTCCAGGTCTTTTCCCACTGCATCATCATTAGATTTAAAACCTAAATCACGAACTGCAGTTTCATTGATCATATATCCGGTAGTATCCGTACCGTATTCTCTTGAAATAACACGTCCTTTGACTATTTTGAAGCCGTAGGTTTTCATAAAATCATAATCTGCCATCACCATTTTCAAATCTATATTGACTGGTGTCATTGAATCCCCACGATTAATTTTTGTTCCCATATTATCCAGCAATCTTCCCGTTGGGATCCGCGATGAAACGGCCACACTTTTAATTGCAGAATTTGCAAGCATATCATTTCGGAAGGAATTGTACATTGGAGTGAGTGCAGCAGAATATCCCATTGTTACAATATGGTCTTTATCGTAACCCAGGGATTTCTTTTGCATGTATCGAAGCTGACTGAAAACTATGGACGTGCAAATAATTAGAATAATTGAAATGAAAAATTGAATAGTCACCAGCACTTTTCTAAACGAAATATTTGCTCCACCTGCCTTGAACAGGCCCTTCAAAACTTTCACCGGCTGGAACGAAGACATAAACAGTGCGGGATAAATTCCAGAAACCAAACCCACAACAAACGGAACTAATAATATCGTAACAATTACACCCGGGCTTGCCAGTGTTGTGATATGGAGGTTTTGTCCGGATACTTTATTGAGCCAGGGCAGAATCAACCAGGTGAATCCGAAAGCAAGAACCATTGAGAGCCAGGTAACCAATACAGATTCACTGAGGAACTGGGTAATAATTTCTTTCCTCTCTGCTCCGATTGCTTTTCGAATTCCGATCTCACGGGCACGTAAAGCCGAGCGGGCAGTTGAGAGATTCATGTAATTGATACATGCAATGAGTAGAATGAAAAATGCAATTGCTGAAAAAATGTAAACCCGATTTATGTCACCATTTTCTTCGGCTTCATAATCGAGATGGGAACGAAGATGTATATCGGTAAGTTTTTGCAAATTAAGCGTAGTACCCTGGGATGGTTTGAATTTTCCCGGACCGTTTTGGCCGGTCATGTATTTATCGAGAAAATTGGGAAACTGGGCTTCCATTTTCTTAGGGTCAAAATGATCTGGAACTAATATGTAAGTGAAGAAAGAGTTATTGCTAAAGCTGGTTCGCAGATTTTCTTCGCCATACACAACGGAATCTTTGAGAGTATTGAATGATACCAACAGAGCAGGGTGCATATGGGAATTGGCGGGAAAAGCCTTATAAACACCAGTGACTTTCAGGTTAGTTTGATTATTCATCCGAATCACTTTATTCATCGGATCATCAGAACCGAAATATTTCTTTGCGATATTTTCAGATAGCATCACACAATAAGGATCTTTTAATGCGAGAGCCGGATTCCCTTTTACCATATCAACATCAAATACATCAAAAAGATGTTCATCAGCGAAATATGCGTCTCTCTCATTAAATTTCTTTTCTTCATATTTAATCGGCATGGGACTATAGTCAATCATCCTCGTCATCACTTTGATATCCTTGAAATCATTTATTAGATAAGGACCAAATGCCGGGGCAATAGTACCAAGATTTAAAAATTTGTCACCAGTTTCCGGATTCCGGAACAAGCGCGTTATTCGATAAATATTTTTCGCATTCTTGTGATACTTATCGTAACTAAGCTCGTTGATAATATAAGTAGCGATCAAAAGACAGCAGGTTAATCCCACTGTTAGTCCGAACAGGTTGATGAAGGAAATGAATTTATACTTCAACATGTTGCGGAAGGCAATCTTGAAATAGTTTCTTAGCATGGCAATTGATATTTATTGTTGGTGCCAGGTAGGGAGTACCTGGTACCTGGATAGAGAATTCGAAAGATTTCTCGTCAGGGCGCAATCCCCCCGATAGATATCGGGGCTATCGGGACGCCAGGACGCAATTATTCTGATCGCAAAGATTTTACTGGGTTTTCAACGGCAGCACGTATTGCTTTGTACCCCACACTTATCCACGCTATAAAAATTGAACCCACGATCGTTAAAAGGAAAATCATTACGCCAATATTTTGTCGGAATGCAAAATTGTGCAACCAGTTATTCATCAAATACCAGGCGATTGGTGCAGCAATAACAAATGCAATTGAAATAAGTACAATGAACTCCTTCGAAAACATGTAAACAATATTTGAAACACTCGCACCCAATACTTTCCTTATTCCTACTTCTTTTGTTTTTTGCACCGCCATAAAAGAGATCAAGCCATATAATCCTAAACAGGAAATAAATATAGCGATGGCGGCAAATATTTTATATAACTGTGAGAGCTGCGTCTCCTGGCTATAAAAAGTTGCAATCTTATCGTCCATGAATTGAAATTCGTAAACATTATCGGGAAAACTCCTGGACCATGCTGCCTGAATCGCTGGCATTGCCTGTTTAAGTTTTGCTGATTCAATTTTCACAGACATATTTTCATACACATCTTTCCACGGAGCCATTAATACTGGGTCAATTGGTCTTGTAACCGTGTTGCCATTAAAATCTTTAACAACCCCAACAATTGGAGCTACAATTTGACCATCCCACATACTTATTTTCTTGCCAATTATTTCTTCAGGATTTCTGATACCCAGCTTCCGGACAAAAGTTTCATTGACTACAATTTCTTTAGTAGAGTCTGATGGATAATATTGTCGGCCTGCTACAAGCTTTAAATTGAAAGTTTTGAAGACATCTGCATCCGACCATTTTAAATCCGCATCGAATTCTGATTTCCTGGTTGAATTGTCAAATTTGAAATCTGAATTCCAATGGCCGTTGTCCGTTAAGGTAAATGTCGAAAAGCTAAGATTGATTACACCGGGGATTCTCCGGATATCATTTTTGAGTGCTTCTAATTTAGTATGCCCGATACTGTCGCCACGAACAGGAAAATTAACGATGCCTTCTTTGTCGAAGCCCAACGACATATTTTTAAAATAATCCATTTGGCTCACCACCACCAGTGTACCAATTATTAAAATTTGCGCTATTGCAAACTGCACCACAACAAGGGCCCTTCTTAATGTTATACCTCCACTGGCTTTGCCAGAGAATTTGGTTTTGAGAGCTGTTATCGGATTATACCCTGACATTACAAATGCAGGATAGATTCCTGAAAGTAAGGTTACAGCTATAACCACTCCAACAAGGAAAAGAATCATGGAAAGATCCAGGTCCATCCTTACATGGCTATTTAGTAAATTATTCAGAAAGGGTAGGGTGATAAATGCAATTCCTATCGCAAGAATTACGGCCCCCAGCGTCACTAACATTGTTTCGCTGAGGAATTGTGTGATTAATTCTTTTTTCCTGCTGCCTAAAACTTTTCTAACACCAACTTCTTTCGCGCGAGTTACTGCATGTGCCGTTGC
>PSRI01000094.1 GCA_003175935.1 Bacteroidota bacterium | reverse complement strand
CCATTGTACTGGAATAAACCTTCTGAAGTGGCGAGCCAAAACAACCCGGAGTGGTCACGAAATATTTTATTGATGCGCAACCCGGGATTATCTTCTTCGAGGGAAATGGGTTTAAAAAATCCTTCCTGGGAAAAGCTTCGGCTACCCCAAACAAGGAATAAAAAAATAAACTGGTAAAAATATTTCTTCATAAGATATTCGTCAGTTCCTGGGAACGAAATCAGCTTTCACTTCCACCATGATTTCGGATGCGAGTTTTTCTTCAACCACTTTCGGGATCTTGATATCATGATCGGCCAGCAGCACGGTAAATTTTGATTGCACATTGATGGATCCAGATCTTACAATTATTTCCGACTTAATAATTCTCTCCTGCTCTATACCATGAACGTTTAGTATCCCTTTGGCGCGAATAGTATATGTGCCTGGTTGGGAAAGATTATAGTCTTCGATAATTTTTCCCCCGAATGAAATGTCGGGATACTTTTCACTCTCCATATAGTTTTCATTGAAATGAACCTGCTGAAGAGGACTATTGAAACCCTGAAAACTTGAAACCGCAATACGAAATGCAAATGTTTTTTTCTGAACATCCAGCAATCCCCTTAGCTTATCAGATGAAGCCCTGATCAATTCCATTTGAGCATTAGAATGAAACACCACAGTTCCCCTGTTTACAGAATATAGCACCGGAGACTCTTTCTGCGGCAGGGAAATGGTTGAGGTGAAACTAAGCAGGAAAACAAAACATAATCTACTCATTCCAAAAGGTGTATTCCTACACTTAAATTACACAATTCAGCATAGTTCAATGACCAAATACTAAACGACGAATAGCTCGTTTTGTGCTATTTACCATTAATTTTTTCGCATTTCGACCAAAAAAATTAGGAAAACAGGCCGATTCGCATGGATTTTAACTATTTTATAATTCCTTACAGCTGGCCGCAGCACCTGTTCATCTTCATACTTTCTACCTTTGATATTCGTTAAATGTGGAGTTGTGGTTGGCACTGTTGTTGTCCTGATATTTTACCCCTCAGATTTCGAAAAGTGAAAAATATGCGGATTAGTCTTTTATTGTTTTGTTTGTTTTCATTTTTATTTGCGAATTCCCAATGGAAATCATATCTCATTTCTGTAAAGGGAGACACCATTAATTGCATTGATAAGGCCGATTTGAAACAGGGCCCGTGGGTGCTTCACGTGGATGAACTAAGAGGCGAACCGGGCTATGAAGAAGAAGGCTATTTTCAGGACAATAAAAGAGAAGGAACCTGGAGAAAGTATAATCTGCAGGGAGATTTGCTGGCTGTAGAAAATTATAAATGGGGTGAGAAAGACGGTAAGCAGCAATATTTCACCCCCCTTGGAGATCTTTTAAGAGAAGAAAGCTGGAGAGCTACCAACCCCGAAAACCCCTATGATACCATTTCTGTTCCGGACTTATATGACTCGCATAAATTCGAAACAAAGATTGTAAAGCTCGAAGTAGCAACTGTAGCTCACGGTACCTGGACCTACTATGATCCACAAACAGGATTTATAATTAAGACAGAAAAATATTTCTTTGGACAATTAGACAAGGGAAGCGTGACAACAGCGGCCTCATCTACAAAAAAAGAAACTGCCGCAAAGCCAAAAGAGGTAGCTGATTGGGAGAAAAAGAACAGTGGTAAAAAGAATGTAAAGGTTCGGGATGGAAGTACCGGTGGTCCTCAATAGACAAATTATTTTTGTAACTGATAGTTGTGGTGAGTGAGATTTGAAAATCGTTGATTTTTATAGAGCGCAAGCTCTTTTTTTATTTTATAAGGTTACTGCGCAATCATTCATTGTAAAAGCATTATAATTCTATAAATTTGACGGTCAACCAGATTATATGTACCGTTTCTTAGCATTACTTACAATTATTGCAGCATTTCTTTATTCCTGCGGAACAAAGGAAGAATATCACAAGCCAAATGATCCATTGGAAGCAGGCAGGGATTTTATTCGCTTTGCCCTCGATGGTAAAATGAAAGAAGCAAGGGCTTTTATTTTACCCGACGCAGATAATGTGCGCCTTTTTGATAAGGTTTCGAAAGATTATGAAAACACAACTGATTCTTCCAAAGCAGAATTCAAAAAAGCCAGTATCATCATCAATAAGGTGAGTCCGGTTAACGATTCAACCACTATCATCAATTTTGCAAATTCGTACAGAAGAAAAAATAACGAAATCAAACTGGTGAAAAGTAAAGGCGAATGGTGGGTTGATTTCAAGTATACATTTACTGGCAATCTTCCAATAGAATAATGATCAAAAACATACTAATCGTTTTGGCCGGGGGTGGTGTAGGAAGTATTACCCGCTTCCTAATGCAAAAATGGTCCTATTCACTTATTCCGCACCCGTTTCCTTTTGGAACCCTCACCGTAAATATCCTGGGTTGCTTCTTAATAGGCATTTTTTATGCCCTTGCTGAAAGGCAAAATATGCTGAGTCCTGAAATGAGGCTTCTGCTCATCACTGGATATTGCGGTGGATTCACCACTTTCTCTTCATTTGCCCTCGAGAATCTAAACCTCATGAAATCCGGTTATATCGTTTACGCTGCAACCTATACAGCGGCCAGTGTGTTTTTAGGAATACTGGCCACCTGGCTAGGTACCCGCATTTTGTAGTGTATGCGAACAGCCTTGTAGAGTTGAATTTTGTTATCGCAAAAAACCTGTTTATTATATGCTCACTGTTTTACATCCATGGCATGGCGTAGATCCTGGCGAAAATGTTCCAAGAATTGTGAATGCTGTTATCGAAATTCCTCAGGGGTCGAGGGCCAAATATGAAATAGATAAAGAAAGCGGTCTACTCAAATTAGACAGGGTAATCTATTCATCTTTCTATTATCCCGTTAACTATGGCTTCATCCCCAAAACATATGGTGATGATAAAGATCCTCTCGACATTCTGGTTATATCCAGCTTGAGTATTCAACCTCTCTGCCTTGTTCAGGCGAAAGTAATTGGCGTAATGCAGATGATTGATAGTGGTGATGCTGACGATAAAATTATTGCCGTTGCAAATAATGATCCCGGAGTAAATTATATCAACAATATTGAAGAAATGCCCAAACACTTTTTCAATGAATTGCGGCAGTTCTTCGAAGAGTATAAGAAGCTTGAAAACAAAAGTGTAAGTGTGGAAGAATTTCAGGATAAAGCGACTGCACTTAAAATTATTACAGATGCACTGGGTTCATATAAAGAACTATTTGAGATTAAGAGATAATCATTTTCATTTTATCTAAAAAAAATTGCTGCTATATGTCCTTTCAAACTGTAGTTATTCTGCTGGTTATCGGGTTGGCAGCCGGCATATTGAGCGGTCTGGTTGGCGTAGGTGGAGGGATTATCATAGTCCCCGCGCTGGTTTATGTTTTGGGTTACAATCAGCATCAGGCCCAGGGTGCATCATTAGGACTTCTTCTTCCTCCTATCGGAATTTTTGCCGTAATCAATTATTATAAAAAAGGCTTCATTGATTTGAGGGTCGTAGGTATTATGTGTGTTGCTTTTATTTTGGGTGCCTATTTAGGTAGCAATTTTTCATTGAGCCTTCCACAGGACAAGCTCAAAAAAGTATTCGCAATACTTTTGCTTATTGTAGGTATAAAGATGCTTTTTTTTGAAAAAAAATAATCAGAAAAGACTTCTTACTGAAGCGAGGGTATAATTTTGTAACCCGGTTTCGTGGTTGATAATCCCTGCCTCAGTTAGTTTATCAATCCTAACCCTGCCCGAAGCGTGAATGATTTTACCAGGATCCAGAATGATTCCCACATGTATAATTTTCCCTTTTACATCTGAAAAAAATGCAAGGTCACCACATTTAGCGTCAGCAACTGAATTTAATTTTTCGCCTATCCTTTCCTGTTGCCATGCATCGCGGGGAAGGTTAATCCCTAAAAACCGACAGATCATCTGAGTAAATCCACTGCAGTCTGCACCGTATACAGTTCTTGCGCCCCATAAATAAGCAGTATTAAAATATTCCATCGCCAGTTTTTTTATGAGTTCAGGATGCCTCACTATGTTTGCAGGATCCCAAAGTGATCCTGAATATTTTATTACATTTTCATTCCAGCGCGCGACGCCATTTTCCATGCCCGTCATCATACTTCCCATTGGAACGTGAATCGGGATGCCGTTCCATTCGAGACTCCCGGTCCACTCACGAATTAATTTTTTGGAGGATGCATTAAAAATAGATTCTCCAACTTCTAATAATTGTGAAGCCTGGCAAAAGCCGGTGTATCCGTCGTGCTGACAGCTGATATGATACCATTCACTGTTAATAGTTTCTAAAATTTCTGCGCATTCTCCAAATAGAAGTTCGCTACTCATTTCTGTTTCGTGGAGTGCGGATATTCTGATTGGTGCAACCGGAACCCGGCATATCGCATATTTCATTTTAGCAATTGATAAGTCTGTAAATTATGGAATTTCATTTCTATCGCATCTTAACCAAATAAAATATTTTATTTTCAGGCGTGAATTCACCAAAGGACAATCATATAACTGACGCCGAACTCCTGGAGAACTATCAGCATGATGGAAATAATGAATGGCTCGGCATTCTCCTACAACGCTACACCTTGTTGTTGTTTGGTGTATGCATGAAATATTTAAAGAACGAAGAAGAAGCCAAAGACGCAGTTCAACAAATCTTCCTTAAGTCCATAACTGAGCTTCAGAAATACAAAGTAGAGTATTTCAAAAGTTGGCTATATATGGTTGCCAAAAATTATTGTTTGATGGCGTTGCGCGATAAAGGGAAAGCCACTATAGCAATTAAGGAGCAATGGCTACCAATAGATAATAATGATGAACCCGGGTTTATTACCCATATTGAAAAAGACCAGTTGCTTACCTTAATGCAGGAATCATTAGATGAATTAAGTGATGATCAAAAAAAATGTGTGAGCCTGTTTTACCTGGAGAAAAAATCATACCATGAAATTGCTGACCAGACCGGCTTTACACTGATGCAGGTGAAAAGTCATATTCAAAATGGAAAACGTAACTTGAAGCTTGCTATGGAAAAAAAATTAAAAGAGAGAAATCATACAAATAATCATTGAATTGAGAGAGAAAGGTTGATGTAAAATGGACGAAAAATTATTGGAAATATTAATCTCTTCGGGAGAAATTAACGAGCAGGAGCTTCTGGCTTATGTTCAGGGGAAAAGTACGCCCGAAGAAAAACATAAGATTGAAAAATTACTGGCTGAATCTGAATTTGCCAATGATGCTGCTGAAGGACTCGACATGGTAGAAAATAAGGACCATATCCCTTATGTCCTAAATGATTTGAATCGTCACCTCGTGAAAAAACTAATAAAGAAAAGAAGGAAGATGACTAAAAGAGGCTTGCCTGATCTCATCATTCCTGCAGTGGCAATGATTTTTATTATTCTCGTTTTTATGATTTATCTCTATCTCCGCAAGAGGTTACACGGATGATTTCTGGCAAAATTTTTCAATAAGAGCCGTATGCTGAGGAAATTTTTCAAGTAAAATTTCGCTATCAGCCATTTCAAAATCATCATAATCAAACCCCGGGGCAACCGTGCATCCTACAAGAGAAAATCCATTTTCATCATTCGGTTGTGCAGCAAACCATGAGCCCGCGGGAACATTGGCCTGAAACACTTCTCCTTTGCCTGGACTGTTTCCAAGACGAATCAATTCAAATTCCCCGTTTTCAAAAATCACATAAATGTTTAGTGGACTGCCGTGATAAAAATGCCAAAGCTCATCACTTTTGATTCTGTGAAAGGCTGATACCTGACCAGCTTCCAGCAGATAATATATGGCAGTTGAAAAGCACCGCGATTCGCGAAAACGGATCGGAAGACATTCCTCATTAATCATTTCTTCGCTACGATAATTTTCTTTGTAATAACCACCTTCGGGATGAGCCTGCAATCCGTAGTAGTCAATAAAATAAGAAGCATTGAGGGTCATTTCTCAAAATGATTGGATGAAACAATAATGTTGCAGAATAAGGCG
>PSRI01000199.1 GCA_003175935.1 Bacteroidota bacterium | reverse complement strand
ACAATCCTCAACCTCTCAAAATCAGGGTGAAATATTTCCCAAAAGGTCGGCCATCAACGCATTAAATGGCTGCTTTTCACGTTTCTTTTGAGCCTGATTTTCCCTAAAATCATGTAGGTTTGTGTCCCGTTTGCGTTGCCGGATTGCGACCGCGACAGATTTGAAGAAAATGCCATTCTAAGCCATATTTTTATGAAGGATTTTTCATATATCACGAATTCCCATCCCGCCTATATCGAAAGTTTATACCAGGATTTTGTCAAGGATCCCAACAGTATTGATCCTGAACTGAAGAAATTTTTTGAAGGTTTTGATTTTGCCATGTCCCAGGCCAGGGCCAGTTCTAACGGAAATGGTCACCTTCTTGCCACAACACCTGAAACTACGGTTGAAACTGTTACAGTAGCTCCTTCTATCATGAGCACTACTGATGGTGTGGACTGGAAAAAGGAACTGGGCGCATATCGCCTGATCCTGGGTTATCGCAATAAAGGACACCTGCTTGCCAAAACCAATCCCATCAGGGCACGTAAAGATCGTGGTGCCAATCTGGAACTTTCTTTTTTGGGATTTACTGACGAGGACCTTGACAAAAACTTTTTCGCGGGTAACCTGATCGGACTTGGAACGACCACGCTTCGCAGGATTTTGGAGCATTTGCAAAAATGTTATGCAGATCATGTAGGAATAGAATTCAAATACATGAGCAACCAAACTAAGGTGGATTGGCTAACTAATGAAATGGAGAAAAATTTCATTAACCCCATTCCTCTTGAGAAAAAGAAAAGGATCCTGGAAAAACTGAACCAGGGTGTGATGTTTGAAAAATTCCTACACACAAAATACGTGGGTCAAAAAAGATTTTCACTCGAGGGTGGAGAAACATCCATTGCCGCTCTTGATGCAATTATAAATACTGCAGGTGACCATGATGTTCAGGAAGTAGTGATTGGAATGGCGCATAGAGGCAGACTGAATATTTTGGCCAACATCATGGGTAAAACCTATGAGCAGATCTTTAGTGAATTCGAAGGAACCGCTACCGTGGATCAAACCATGGGAAGTGGTGATGTAAAGTATCATATGGGTTATGGTAGCGAGGTGCAAACAACATCCGACAAAACGATGCACCTCAAATTAATGCCAAACCCTTCCCACCTGGAAGCCGTGGATCCCGTAGTTGTAGGTTTCGCAAGGGCTAAAGCCGATGTTTTATATAAAAGCGATTTTGACAAGATACTTCCTATATTAATTCATGGTGATGCATCAGTTGCCGGTCAGGGTGTAGTTTATGAAGTGATGCAAATGTCAAACCTCGAAGGATATTATACCGGGGGTACCATACATTTTGTGATCAACAACCAAATTGGTTTCACTACTGATTTTGAAGATGCCCGAAGTGCTGACTATTGCACTTCTCTCGCTTCAATGATTCAGGCACCGGTACTCCATGTGAATGGTGACGATGCGGAAGCTGTTGTAAAATGCGCTGAGATAGCCACAAGATACAGGCAGGAATTCAATTGCGATGTATTTATCGACATGGTTTGCTATCGCAAGCACGGACATAATGAAGGAGACGATCCTAAATTTACCCAGCCTCAGTTATATGCAATTATTGAAAAGCATCCCAATCCCAGGGAAGTTTATGTGCAATATTTAATGGAGCATGGGGATCCCGAGGCTCAAAGCCTGGCCAGGGAAATGGAGAAAAAATTCTGGGCCGACTTACAGGAAAGGTTAGACGAAGTGAAACAAAACCCTTTGCCTTACCATTATCAACAACCTGAAATGTGGTGGAAGAGTTTGCGAAGGGCCACACCTGAAGACTTTGATAGTTCACCTGCGACAGCGATTAGTGAAGATAATTTCAAATTGATTTTTAACTCAATTATGAGTTGGCCTGCAGACTTCAGGCCATTGAAGAAAATTGAAAAGATTCTGCAGGAAAAGATAAAACTGTTTAATGAAGAGGGAAAAGCAGACTGGGCAACTGGTGAACTCATGGCCTATGGCAGTCTTTTGCTTGATGGACATGATGTGAGAATGAGTGGTCAGGATGTTAGAAGAGGAACTTTTTCTCACAGGCACGCAGTATTGATGGACGAAGTGACTGATAAAGCTTATAACAGACTCGACAATATTCCCGGAGCAAATGGACATTTCAGAATTTATAATTCATTGCTCAGTGAATATGGAGTTTTGGGATTTGAATATGGTTATGCAATGGCCAACCCGAACAGTCTCGTTTTATGGGAGGCTCAATTCGGCGATTTTTGTAACGGTGCCCAAACCATGATTGACCAGTTTATTGCGGCTGGTGAACAAAAGTGGAATCGTATGAATGGTGTTGTTCTACTTCTGCCGCATGGTTATGAAGGGCAGGGACCAGAACATAGTTCTGCCCGGATGGAAAGGTTTCTTCAAATGTGTGCCGAATTAAATATGGTGATAACGAATATTACATCATCTGCGAATTTCTTCCACCTGATGAGGAGACAATTGACATGGCCATTCAGAAAACCACTGATCAATTTTGCACCCAAAGCAAATCTCAGGCATCCCGGAACATATTCGCCACTCAAAGATTTTACAGATGGAGGATTTAAGGAAGTAGTGGATGATCCAAATATTTCTGATGCAGAAGCAGTTAAAAAAGTTTTATTCTGCAGTGGCAAGATATATTTTGATCTCGCGGAAAAACAACAAAAAGAAAATAGAAAGGATGTGGCCCTGGTGCGGATAGAACAACTTTATCCATTGCCTTACCGCCAGCTTTCTAAACTATACGAAAAATACAATAAAGCAATCTGGTATTGGGTGCAGGAAGAGCCACTGAATATGGGAGCTGCATCTTTCCTTCAAATGAATCTGAACAATGCATTGCGTCAATCTGGCTTGAAGGAAATCAATTACGGGGTGATTAGTCGTGAGGGGAGTGCCGCAACGGCCACAGGCTTCCTGAAAATACACCAGCAGGAGCAGGCTGAAATCATTGATACGGCATTCAGTATTTAACTAAATTGCAAAAATCTTTGAACCCCGGTTCAACAAAAAACATAATGGAATTATGATTGACATTAAAGTTCCCACAGTTGGTGAATCTATCAGTGAAGTAACACTTTTAAAATGGGTGAAACCTGATGGAGCCTATGTTGACAGGGACGAAGTCATTGCAGAATTGGAAAGTGAAAAGGCAACCTTTGAGGTGAACGCCGAGCAGGCAGGTCTTTTGAAAACCGGAGCTAATGAGGGAGATGTTTTAAAAATTGGTGATGTTTTAGCCCGTATTGACGAATCTGCTCCGAAACCAGAAAAGAAAGAAGAAGCTGCTCCAGTGCAGCAAGCCGTTGTTGCCAAAAAAGAGGAAGCTACCTCACAAACAAATAGTGCACCTGTAACTGCAGTAGCAAACCAGGTGAAAGCATCGCCGGTAGCTGCCGCTATTATCGCTGAAAAAGGGGTTGATCCTAAATCAATTACTCCCAGCGGTTATAATGGAAAAATTTTGAAGGATGATGTCATCTATGCTTTGAGTCATCCGGGAACTACACCGGGCATTGTTCCTTTCAGCAGAAATGAGAAGAAGGAGCGAATGAGTCAGCTTAGGAAAACAATTTCGAGAAGACTGGTAGAAGCAAAAAATACAACTGCGATGCTCACCACTTTTAATGAAGTGGATATGAGCAATATCATGGCCATCCGTACTAAATACAAGGATAAATTCAAAGAAATCCATGGTGTTGGATTGGGCTTCATGAGTTTTTTTGCCAAAGCCTGTGCATTTGCTTTGCAGGAATGGCCCTCGGTGAATGCCTATATTGATGGAGACAATCTGGTTTATCACGACTACGTTGACATCTCAATTGCGGTGTCGACACCACGGGGACTAACGGTACCGGTTATACGTAATGTTGAAAGTCTGAGTATGGCCGACATTGAAAAGAAAGTGATCGAACTGGCCAATAAAGCAAGAGACAACAAATTATCCATGGAGGAATTGCAGGGCGGAACTTTTACAATCACCAATGGAGGTGTGTTCGGTTCTTTAATGAGCACTCCAATTATCAATATTCCACAATCTGCGATCCTGGGCATGCATAAAATACAGGAAAGACCTGTGGCCATAAACGGTCAGGTAGTAGTGAAACCAATGATGTACCTCGCAGTGAGCTATGATCACCGGATTATTGATGGAAGAGAATCCGTGAGTTTCCTGGTAAGAATCAAAGAACTGTTGGAGAACCCCGAACTGCTTTTGTTTGGTAAAGACCCGGTTAAGACTTTGCTTGAAGTCTGATGCCCTAAGAAAATATATCAATTTCTGCATTATGAGATTAGCGTTAACCCTCACCGCACTGGCCTGCCTGTTTTTATTCTCTTGCCAGAAAGAACTCAGTTTTGAGAACGGAGGTAACCCCGGTGGCGGCGGTTCGAACGGAACTTTGTTAGTAAAAATCTTATCCGAATCCCCCGATGGAAATCTTACCACAGAATATAGTTACGATCCTTCCTACAGATTAAACGGGCAAACAGTTACGGGTACTCGATCTGGCACCGACAAGAGTTCACAAATAAAGATCTCCAGGAATGCTTTAGGATTTATCACCAAAATTCTGACCACAAGTGCACAGCTGTCAGGTGTAGGATTGGACAGCGCCGTATTTACTGTTTATAATGATCCCATAACTGCCAAGTATACTTACTCAAAATCAATTCATAAAGATGTTGGCCTCCCAACTATCGACAGTGAAGCATATGTTTATGACGGTGCTGGCAGAATAAATGCTGTTGAATATTATGTTGGCACCGTGCTTGATTTTCCAATTTATGTTCTCACCACCAAACTTGAAATTGCATACGATAGTAAAAACAATATAACGGGACTAAATGTGTTGGCTCCTGATCCAAATAATCCGGGTAGTATGAATACGGCCGGTATTTATAAACTTACTTACGACGATAAAGAAAATCCACTTCCATTAGGTAATGATGCTGTTGTTTTGAGTAATTACACTCTCTATTCGTCCAATAACAATATTAAAATGGAGTTTACTAATCCGTCCTACTCGCTTTCGAATTTTACTGTTACATCGGATATAACTTATAATTCTTCAAAAAAGCCCGATAAATCTGTCGTGACCCTGATGCCTGATAACACTGTTACCAATCAGACTTATTTTTACCAGTAATTAATTGCGTCTTTGCGTCTTCGCGATAAAATAAAATGAAATATTTTTCCCATTTAAATAGTGCTGTTCAAATCATTAATGATTATGATGGGAAACATCCGTTTCACCAATACCTGAAGAATTTTTTCCGCGCACAAAGAAAATATGGTTCCAAGGACAGAAAGAGTATTAGCAATCTCTGTTACTCTTATTTCAGAATTGGTCATTTGTTCCAACAGCTAACTCTCCCCGAAAGGATTACCGCGGCCCTATTTGTTTGTACCGACCAGCCAAACGAGTTTTTGCAACAGCTTAAGCCTGATTGGGAATCTTTAGTTGTAAAAAATATCCGTGAAAAAATTGAATTCATTAATGGCAGTGAATTTAAAGCAGAAGAAATATTTCCCTGGCTGGAACATTTGAGTCCGCCGATACAGAAAGAAGAATTTGCGATTTCACATTTACTTCAACCGGATCTCTTTATCAGGCTTCGACCAGGAAAAGAAAAAACTGTAAAAAGTAAATTGAAGGATTCCGGAATTGAATACAACGAAATTTCCGCTGGCACACTGGCATTAAAGAACAGTGTTGCTATTGATAAATTGATAAATCTTGATGAAGAAGCGGTAGTTCAGGATTATAGTTCCCAACTCACCGGAAATTATCTGGAGGAAATAAGAAATAAAATTTCAAATCCCTCACCCGTTATCTGGGATGCATGTAGTGGGAGCGGAGGAAAGTCGATTTTATGTTACGATATTTTCAAAAAGCTTTCTCTTGATGTATCTGATATTCGTCCGACCATATTACACAATCTTCAATCACGTTTTCATACGGCCGGCATTTCAAATTATCATTCCTTCGAAGCAGATTTGTCCATTCCCAATTCTACTTCTAACACCAAAAAATACGATCTCGTTATTGCCGATGTTCCTTGTTCGGGTTCGGGAACATGGGGGAGAACTCCTGAGCAATTAATCTACTTTGATGAAAAACAAATAGAATGGTATGCAAATCTGCAGAAGAATATCCTGAAGAACCTGGTGCGAAATATTCAACCAAATTCTTTTTTGCTTTATATTACTTGCTCGACATTCAAAATTGAAAATGAAGAACAGGTTGAATTTGCGAATCAAACTCTCGGATTAAATGTAGTCCGGAGTGAAATAATCCCCGGTTACAATAAAAAAGCAGATACCATGTTCGCCGCGATTCTAACTACTTCACCAGTTTAACAGTACGCTTGTTTTTGCCATCCATGTATTTCAATAGATATGCCCCCGAAGGAAGTCCCTGCAAATCAGAGAATGATTGATTGTAGATAAGACCAGTTTGAGTATCTAGAGACTTCATGGCAACTTTTCTTCCGGCCGCATCATATAGTACGAATGTCGTTTTTCCGGTTACCTGTCCTTTGAGGACAATATTGAACTGACTTATAAATGGAACAGGATAAACTTTGAGCCAGTCGTTTCCCAGAATGATGTTTGCAGTTCTCAGGATTCTCTGACTCATCAACATGTCATAAGCAATATGCATATTCGGAATTCCATATCCCATGCGATCATCGGGATTGACATATTGACTCGAACTTTTTTGCACTGCATCCAGAATTTCCATATTGGTAAATTCAGGAAATGCCTGCCATAAACAAGTGATTAGTCCGGCCATATTGGGATTTGAAAATGATGTACCGCTTCCTGACGCGGGTGCCCCATTTGGCGCTGAAATAATCGTACCCCAACCAACGGATGCAACATTTGGCTTAATGCGTCCATCATAGCTCGGACCATAACTTGAAAATGGTGCAACCTGTCCACTGGCATTTACGGCTCCAATTGCCAGTACACTATCTCCATCTGCAGGTGCAATGATATAATGCCAGGGATCTGTTCCTGAATTACCAGCGCTGTTGGTGACAATCATACCTTTTTGCGCAGCAAGATCAGCGCCCCTGGTAACCATTGTATTATTCCCATTCATATCGGCATAAGTATGGTTGAATCCGGGATTATCAAATGTGGAATAACCTAATGAAGATGTGATTAAATCAACTCCCGCGCTATCTGCAACTTCAGCTGCAGCTACCCAGTTTTGCTCTTCTACAGGATATTCTGAAGCAACATCTTCAGTTCTGAATAAAAAAAATTTTGCTCTGGGACATGTTCCAACAAGTGAACCAGGTTCATTGGAAGCGATTATGGAGAAGCAGTACATTCCGTGAATATTATCTTCCGTAACGCTTGCCTCATTCGCAACAAAATCCCAGGTTCCAAGAATTCTGCTTTGTAACCTTACACTATCAAATGCGGGGTTTGTATCGTAGTTGTAGAAACCACCATCCAGAATTGCTATCGTCATTCCTTCGCCTCTGAATCCGTTATTGTGCAGATATTCGCCTTCATGAATATGAATCTGCGGGTACATATTTCCGTAATTATAGAAATCGTTAACTCCTTTTGGTCCGGCAGGACTATTCACCCCTGATATTTTTTCGTTGAATTTATCCTTATTGGGAGAAGTTGGAGCCGCAACTCTTGGCGCAATTCCCGTAACATATTTTAC
>PSRI01000229.1 GCA_003175935.1 Bacteroidota bacterium | reverse complement strand
CTTAAAAAAAATTGGTGCCGGGTGTCGACACCAACCTTTGAAAAATTAATTATCCTTTATAAGTCTCAATTCTGAAAGTAAATCCTGCCAGTAATAAGCCCTTTTTTCAATCTGCGGAAGTTCCCTCAAATCATTAAACGTGCGGTCGAATACAGGAAGATAGATGGTATTTCTATCGTCAAAGAATTCGAATTGCAAATAAATGGCATCAAGAAAATCTTCCAGACTTCTTTTCTTCAATTGTCCCACATAAATATTCCTGTACACTTTCTTTATTGAGATCACCTTTGTACTGCCGAGCTGAATTTGGAAAGTCTGACGAATGCGGTTGACCAAACCGGAAATCATCAGCCTTCTTTTCATGGTATCCAGACTAAGCGACAGGTTTCCAACTTCCTCCTGCTTCGAATAGCATGCATCCGGTTCCTGTTCGGATTTTATCGGCTCCTTCTTTTCAATGCTCTGCATGGTTTTAGTACTCATTTCCATCGATTTAATATGAATAGATTGATTTTTCTAAACGTGGACACTAGTCTGATCTCACCATAGTGGTCTCCTTCTTTAGCAATTGCAGTTCCATTCTCATCTTTTCTAATTCATTTTGCAATTGTTTAACCGAAGCAACTAAAATGGGGATCAGACTTTCTGTGTCCACGGTCTTGATTACGGCTGTCTTCGTCAAATTCTTTCCAGCCCTGTAGTTGTGGTTTTGATAGCTAACCAACTCGGGAAAAGCTTTTTCCACATTTTCAGGCTGAAAGCCATAAAGGTTTCCACCAGGGAGGCGAAAGTCTTTCCACCTGCTGGTGTTGTACTGATAAATTTGTGGTTCCAGGGTAAGCAGTCTTTCCAGTGGATCCTGAATTTCATTCACTTTTTTTCTGAGCACACTATCAGGAATAACCTGACCGAATGAAGTGAATGAAAAAAACAGGATGATTGTGAGTGGTAAGACAGACCTGATAACACGAAATGTGTTCATGATAATTTTTCGAGGTAATCAATAAAGATTAGTCACGCACGCGAACGCGCATGAGATCTCAATCCAAAAAAAATTGGGAAGTATCAGGCCATGTCTGGCGGAGGAGTGGGCACTAAGAGATAGAAGGTGCGCACAAAAGAAAAATCATCTGCTGCATTATGCAACAATAATGATTCAGGCTGATTAGAAATATTGAACGAAGCAATTTCTGCCTCAAATTCTTTAATCTCTATGTTCTTATTATTTTCTGTGGGAGAAGAATCATTTTCAGATTCCTGTTTTTGCCATTGGGCGGAAGTTTTTTCCTTAATCAATCCGGGAATTACGGCAACAGTCATTGCACCCGCAAAAATTGCGAGGAATATGATTGCGATGAAATATTTGATTGTTTTTCCTTTCATGATCGATTCGTGTAAAAATAGTTTTTTATTCTTCGAGAGTTATTAAATATATGTGAAAAGAAAAAGAAAGTTGTTTGTGGTTGGTGGCTTGTGGTTTGTGGTTTTGCATTTTGCCTAAGTACCCTGTACTAAGTACAAAATACTTTATTCTGCGGACTTTGCTTCCTTAGCGCCTTTGCGTGAGGCTTCGCAGGATTTGGGATGTTGGATGTTTGATTTTAGCAAAGAAAACAAAATGGCACGAGTAGTCGATTTATCAACTACTTGTGCCACAAAAATTTATTTTAATTTTTTGTCTAAGTACTAAGTACTCAGTACTATATACTATTATTTGCCCTAGAAGAATATCTTCGCAAACCCCTTTCCAAACGCTTGCCACCACGCGGAATCGCTATAATTAAATAGAAATGCCAATAAGCCTATAGATAATGCTATGACCAAATATGGCTTATAAGAATTCTTTTTTGATATATCATAGATCATCAAAATTATCGCAACACCCGCTTCAATTGCATAAACGGTGTTGAGGGCGCGAGGAAATGGCATTCCGGCATATTGAATGAGAATTCTGCCTACACCCGGACCAATCAACAATAATGCTGTACCGAGGATGTAGCGCATGTGGAAATAAGTTTTCTTCCTGTTCACCATCGCCAATATGTAAAAAAGCAAAAAGACAAAAGTGTTGGGTATTCCAAGTGACAAATCTCCAATAACCTGTGCAGGTGGGTTTGGACCAGCTATGTCTCTTTCATATCCTGTCTTCGTAACATAAAAAATGGAGAAGGCTACAAGAGGAGCAATGACATAACTGGTTTTTCCAATCAGGCGATGCAGACGGATCTGGTTATAATGAATTAAGAACGGCTGAACAATCAAAAAAGCAAACCATATCAGGAACATGGCTCCATGAAAGTGCTGCGGAGTTGTTACACCTTTAAAGCTGGGAAATAAACCAAAATAAGTGCGATAAAATCCCCACACAACCAGGGCAAAAATGAAAATGATAAAAAATCCAAAGAGTCTGTAAGTTTTTTGCATGGCAATAGATTGTAGAGTTGAAATAATATGGGTTAAAGGGCAATACTACTTGAGAAGGATAAGGCGATTGAAAGAGTTTTTCACTGTTAGGGTGCTTTGCATTTGTGGGTCGGGGATAATCGCGAAAGCCACTTATTATTTCCTAATGCCACTTTGGGTTTGGCCGCGCTCAGCTTATTGATGGATAAGATAGTAATAAATATTTCAAAATACAACTTTGCGGATTTCGGGTAGTGTCGAGAAACTACTGGATTTCGCGCTCCTTTGCCTGCTGCGCCTTCGCGAAGCTATGGCGAAGCAAGGCCCGAAGAAGTCACGCACAGCGTGACGATGGCGGGCGTCTTTGCGAGCCTTGGCGTCGTTGCGAGAGCTGTTTGCAGGATTTCAATAAAAAGCCGCCCCGGAATCCCGGGACGGCTTTATCTTTCTCTGGTATTTTATTGCTTAATAAATTTCCTTACTTCTGTTGTAGAACCATCACTCACCCACATGTAATATACTCCTGATGACAATTTAGAAATATCAATCGAAGTAGAGAGCGGGCCACTCAGACTCATATTCTGTTGCATCAAGATCTTTCCATTCATATCCACAATTCTCATATTCGCTTTTTGGCCGGAGAGATTTAATTGCAAATTGAGTATATCACGGGCAGGGTTAGGCGATAATTTCAAAGTGATACCTGAAGTGCTTCCTCCAACGAGTACAATTCTGCTGTAAGAGAATTCACCTGTTGATTCATGTGCCTTGATTCTGTAGAAATTATTATTCGGAGAAGCTTTTTGATCCAGGTAAGAATAACTTAATGAAGAGTTTGCTGGCACCGATGCAATTTTTTCAAAATGAATTCCATCGCTACTACGCTCCACATCAAAACTGGTGAGATTATCCTTGCTTGCCAACAACCAGTTCACCGAAATTCCCTGCTCGGATTTTATTGCAGTAATCGAAACCAATTTTAATGGTAAAGATTGCGCCTGTGAAGAAATAGCAAATGGTGAAAAACTGGTGAGACCTGTTCGGCTATATGTAAATGGATCTGTGCCGCTGGCTGCGCCAACAGGACCCATATCCCAACTTCCACCTGTAAAATGACTCACATTAACTGTATTTCTATTAAAGCCCGGTAATTCATCGGCAGCGGTCCACTGAAAACTAAGATCTGCATTGGAAGGATTCGCACTCAATTGATGAATATCCCATGTTTTGTTCACTACCTGACCAAGGATAAAATTTCCTGAGGTTCCACCCTGTTGAACACCATTTTTAACATTCACACTAAAATAATCTGTGAAACCATTATGATTTGTAATAGTAACGGGAGTAAAAGTTTTGCCATCAGAACTTACCGGGAATTGCACCGGTGTTGCACCCACGGGCAAAGAAAGTGCTCCTGATCCATTGGTAACTATTTTCGGAGTAAAAATATTAAAAGCATCAACTTTTAGTGAATAATCACCAAGATAAACTGTATCTCCTCCCTCAACCCTAAAAGTTGGAAAATAGCTATTACTTGTTAGCTGAAGATTTACCTGTGAAGAGATGGTTAATTGTCCTAAAAAAGGACCCGGACTACCAGCGTTATGTGTTGCCGTAAATCCGTTATTTACTATACCGAATACGCCGGGTAAAGTATTATCAATCGTACCAAGATTGTAGAAATCTCCGTTCATAAGCAATAGTCCTCCACCCATAGTAATAGTGGTGCCATTATTAACGACATCCTTTGGGAACAAAAAGATATTGCTATTCATTCCGTTCGGTGCATTGCTTGGAAACAGCAGATTCTCGTTGCCAGCATTGGTTGGCACACCTTGTGGAAACCAGTTGAGGGGATCTGATTGATCGCCACTAATATTACCTGTCCAAATTTTTTGCGGTTGAACATATTTAAAAATGCAAACAGCATCATTTAGCAAATCACCGTTCAAATCCATATCCGCGGCGAAATAAGCAGTGTCATCAACAATGGCAAATGTTCTCGGAGTAGAAGACAAATTTGCACCTGCATTTATGTTTTCAATTTCAATTGTATTCGGACTGGTTCCATCACTCACCCAAAATTCACTACCCACAGCTGCAGTTCTTGAGGCACTTAAAAGCAAGTTGTTATTCATTGGTGTTATAGAGGCTGGATTAGAACCTGTCGCTCCAGCCTGAATATCTCTAATCAGTACTGGTTGGGATTTGGAATTGTCGAATTTCCAGAATTCATTTCCAATAGCACCATTAACTCCGGAAAAATAAACGGTGTCGTTGATAGCAACCAGGTTTGCGACATTTGTTGCAAGCGTAGCGCCGTTAATCATAGTTGTACCCAAATTGGTTCCATCTGTACGCCAAACTGTTTTTCCGTTCACGCCGTCATTTCCTGCAAAATATAAAAGTCCGCCTGCTACTGCAAAGGATGGAAAATTATTAGTGCTGTATGATGTGGGGTTGATTACTTTCAACGGACCGGTACCACCTGGAGTTCCATCTGTTTGATACAGCGTAGCACTATTCGCCATATTGCCAACCATAAAATAGGCCTTGCTTCCCAGTTGCATGAAGTGACTCTCCAGAAAATTCCCGTTTGTATTTGGATCGAGTGTAATTAGAGGAACGGTTCCCGCATCTGTACCATCACTCACGTAAATAATATCCTGCCCACCATTATCAAGGTCGAAAAAATCAAACAATACCTGATTCCCGAAACTAGTGAGTTCTGCGAACATACTTTGATTGTAAATCCCAAAATCATGCACCAATGAAGTGCCTGCCAATGATCCATCTGTTTTTTTCAATTGCAAATGTTTATCGCTCGTCATGATTGCATAGTATGCCGTATTGCCTGCGACCGTAATTCCCATTACTGGTTTTGTGTTTACAAAAGGCACAATGTTGCTGGCTTCTAAAACTACACTTCCGGCGCTTGTTCCATCTGTAACCCAAACTTCACCGTAAGAAGGAACATTATCTCCTGCCAAAATAAGTTTGTCGCCAAATGGAGTCAGCATTGTTCCTGCATAAAGTATATATCCTGGTGGAGTGAGATTGAGTTTTACAGTTCCTGCTGCAGTTCCGTCTGTTGTCCATAAACCCCAGTCCGCTGATCCTGGATTGAGATTATCTACCACACTAAAAAAAACCTTCTTGTTTGAAAGTGTCACAATTTGCTGAATGTTTCTGCCCGAACCAATGCTTATCGGGCTTGCCAGCATTTTCGGGTTTTGTGCCATACCATTTTGCAAACCCAGGATCAGGAATATCATTGTTCCCAAAACTTCGGTTAGCCCACGACGTAATTTGATTTTCTGAATTCCGAGTAGAATTTTATGCATAAGAAAATGTTTTCCAAGTTGGCAAATACATCATCGGGGATACGGAACTGCATAATCATCCTCTCTCTGCATTAATTGAGTTCAAATGCAGAATTACCGTTAGCGCTCCAAAAGCAGTGAAATAAATAGGACAGGTTTAAACCAGTGGCAATGAAACCAGGTTTTCAAATGGTCGGTGTAGTCGGTTATAAAATAGGAATATGAGCGGGCAAATTGAATGAGAAAGTAAATATAAAAATCGGGAGCTATATTTCAAATTTTTGAGAACGAATTTTTTCTTATTTGCGTCGTTGCGAACCTTTGCGCCTTCGCGTGAAATTCTGTCGTTAAGCCCTTTTGTAAACAATAGCTCCCACGCTAAAAAACGCACTCTTTAATATCAAGGCCAGGAATCCAAATTGCCAGATCTCCAGTGCCGTTATATTATTCCTCGTAAAAATAAATTTCCATCCAAAAGCCAATAGAAAAATACATCCATAACAGAAAAATATTGCAGCCACGATCCAGAATAAATACGACGAAATCAAACTTTTCTTCTCGCTCCTCACCACATCAATCGCCAGCAAAACAGCATTCATCACCAGTAACACATTTCCAAATCCATACAACAAGGGCAAATTGGTATCCATTCCCTTCATCAACGAATAAGTAATTACAATGCCGATAAATAATGTGGTAATCACATTGATGATCTGCTGTATCGTATGGTCCACGATGGCCGATCGCATCAATAATGAGAGCAAAATAAATTCAACCAGGAACTGAATATTGGTTACGGTTTGATTGAGTATGGGATTATTTGTAGAGAGATCTGCAAACATGGTGAAGAACAAACTCAGCAGGCAATAAATCATCAGCAGATTGAAAGTCTGGTTTACAAAAAGCTGTCGGAAAATGATTATAAACAACGGTATCACCGGTGAATACACGGCTATGTGCAGAAACGCGTTAAAGGAACTGCTTCCCGTAGAGTACATACAGTTGTTGTTGGTTTATCGCCTTAGTAAGCGAGTGCGGGGTTTGTCGGCAGGATAAAAGGATGGATCAATATCAATCAACTAGTCAATGAGATTGTTCTTCACCGCAAAAAATACCAATCCCGCTGTGTTCTTCGCTCCAAATCTTTCCATCAAACGATCTTTGATAGCTTCAACGGTACGCGGACTGATTTCCATTTTCTGAGCGATTTCAGTTGCGGTGAATTCCATACACAATAACCGAATCACTTCTCGCTCTTTATCGCTGATCACAATTTCATTATTGAGCGATGGTGCTGTTCTTGTTCTCGTGTGTGATTTTTTCAGCAGCACACGATTTACAAAATTGTTCAGGTAATAACCCCGAACCATTACTTCCATAATCGCTTTTTTGATTTCAGAAGGATCGGCGCTTTTGAGCAAATAACCATTGGCGCCATTTTCCATGAGGTGAGAAACAAACCTTTCGTCTTCGTACATGGTGAGTACGATCACATGAATATTCGGGTATTGTTTGCTGATGATTTTGGTGGATTCAATGCCGTCTTTCAATGGCATGCGCAGATCCATCAGTATCACGTCGGGTTCGGCAGCGGGCAGACCATTTATGAGTTCTTCGCCATTTTCTGCCTCCAGTACAAACTTGATATTCGTGTAGGGCCGTAAGGAAAGTATCACTCCTTTTCTGAAAATCTTATGATCATCAGCAATAGCTACTTTAATAACATTCATGGACACCGAAATAGGTTTTTTTATAGAAAAGGATCTAACTGGTTTATGAAACCACCTCTAATTGCTCTACCGGCACTTCCAGTGTTACCTTGTAATATGTTTGCGACAAATCTTTTTCAAAGCCAATCTTACCATGCAGCACTTTTACCCGGCTCTGAATATTTTTTAACCCTAATCCCAGGGTGCTTTTGTTTAGGCGGTCGTAGTCCTGTTGCGTAATTCCCCTGCCGTCGTGGTGCAGACGAATGAAGAATTTATCCTCGCTGTAATTCTGGGTCACATGTATAAAGCTTGCACTGCTATGCTTGAGGATATTATTTACGAGTTCCTGGATCACGCGAAACACCAGCAACTCCTGCTCCGGACGCAGGCGGTGACGGTAGTCGTGAAAACGGGAGCTTGCGTTGATGGAGCCCGACCCGCTGATCTTCTGGAACAGGTCATTAACTGCAGATTCCAGGCCAAAGTTTTTAAGCGTTGGCGGCATCAGGCTATGGGAGATATTGCGGATAAGCTGGATGGTATCGTCGATAATTTGTTTGGCGTTGTAAATGCTCTGGAGCTGGGTACTCAGGTCCTGGTTCACCAGGTTTTCGTTGAGGTAGAGGCGGGCGGTGGCCAGGAGCGGCCCGGCATCATCATGGAGGTCGGCGGCGATGCGTTGTCTTTCTTCTTCCTGCCAGCGGATGGAGGCGTTGAGTAAGATTTTTTGTTGTTCCTCCTCCATATGCTGCAATTGCATTTGGTAGCGGATCACACGGCGCTGGTGAAATACGATGAATATGACCAGGCCAATGGCTAATACCAGCATTCCCAACGTGCCAAAATAGAGCACGGTAGAAACATGGGAGGCATCAGTACTAATTTGCAGCAAGTTCATGGGTCAATCAACGGGTTACAGTTGAATTAGGTCGCTTGTTCAATACGCTTACTATGTGAGATAGAACTATTTCTAGTTTCGGCTTTTACACACATCGCTAACCCCAAAATGAGGTTTTTAAGGATATAGAAGAAGCTGTTTATGATGTCATATTTCTTATTAAAATCTGAATCACCTAAGTAGTTCTGGGAATATATATATAAGAAAAATGTTCCGCAGAAATACAGAAGTAGTGCCACAACCACCCAAAAATCAGCAGAAGCATATATAAGTTTTGGAGTTGGGGTGACAATTTGTTCATAGAGAAAATATATACAGTAAATTATTATCAAAATTGCTTCGATCGCCACCGGGACAGAGTCAAAAGTATCGGCTTTAGTAGTAAATAAATCGATTCCACTAATTATTACGAAAATGCTAGATAAGATCAAGATAATTCTCTTGATCTTAATTGATTTTAGGGCAATCAGTAAAAAAGCAGCAAGGAAACAGTATTCGACTATTGTAAAAATTCTAAACCTGAGGTAAACACTAACATTTAAGTGCAACGAGTAAATTAATGCAGAGAATATTAAATCACTAAAAAAGCAGAATAGAACATAAAAAAAAATAACCCTTAATCCTCTATCATTTGATTTTCTTTTCAAAATGATATAAAGGATTAAGGGAAAAAAAGTTATGTACCGAGCTATATGTGCTAGAGTTTCCGCTATGGGTGCTATATTTTAATCAAATATAGCAATGCACATCCTTATTTGCAAATCCAAAGCTCTCTATACCAATGTCCAATTCAATGACCAAGAATCATCTCTCAATCTATCAGCAACAATCCCTTCTTGGCTTTCGAGACAACCTTCAGCACTTATTTGAGAATATTCTAATATTTTCTTGCCAGTACTATCAACTCCGACCAAAACATAAGTTTGGCTTCCTTCTTCATTGATTGCCTTGTAAATATTAATTCCAATGCAATCTGGTTGATTTAACATTTTGGATAAAATGTCTTTTCCAACAAAATGGCTTGCTGTTTTTCCATTCAGATCATGATAATTCTTAATCAGCCGAGCACCAAGTTCGAATCCAATATGCTCTCCAATTCCCGCATGAAGGGCGACATTTTCCTGTACATTAACGTCCATTTTTGTCATAGTCGTAGGTTTTGTGGTTTTTATATTATGGTCTTGTACCACTAAAAATGCACAAGGAAAGCCCGTTATGCAATGGGTTTGAACGACATAGAAACACTTAGGAGTCGCTGAAATGCAGTCCTGTATTGACATACGGTAAATTTCCGAGGTTGATCTACCTGAAAAAAACAGGGAGATATACTCAGCGAAATTAGTATTTTTACGATAGACAAAAACGTAAAAGTCTCATAGGGGAGTGAGATACCAGTAAAAGTGGATAACTTGGGCTGGAAGGCGGATTTCAAAAACGGGCTAAGCGTCTAAAAGAGAAACAAGATAAGATTAACGGCTAAAGGTTTGGAATAAATTCCTTGTGATAAAATCGGCTTTTTACAGGACCTGGACAAAAACGGGCGATTAGATAAAAGCTCAACGATATATATAGATTGCTGAAGATAAAAAGTGAAAGTTGATTGACATTGGATTTCTGCGTTGGTTCTTCACAGACATTGGAAATAAATTATTGGACGGTTTCAGGACATTGGATTTGCTTGAGGTTGCTGAATCCTCGCCAATCAACTTCAAAACAAAAATAGCAGGTGCAGTTGGCGGCTACAATAGCAGTTTTGCCCTTTTTTAACAATTCGGTTTTTACAGACCAGAGTAGTAAGAATGCAGTGTAATACTGCGGAAGTTTTGAAAAACTATGCGTAAATCTCCGAAGTAATATTACGATCGTATTTTCCATACGATTTACGATGTTTGCATGTAATTAAATACAGTATCAACCGTTAATAGTAAACGCAACCAATCTCGTTCATGATCAGCAATCACCAAATTAAAGTTGCCATCGCCGACGACCATAAAATTTTCAGGGATGGCATTAAGATGGCCCTCGGAGGTAAAGAATATCTTAAGATAATTTGGGAGGCTGAAGATGGGAAAGATCTCATGCATAAAATGAAGATCAAGCTTCCTGATGTGTTGCTCATGGACATCAGGATGCCTGAAATGGATGGTGTAAATGCTATTTCACTAATAAGAAAAGAATACGAAGGTGTCAAGATAATCGTGCTTACGATGTATGATGACCAGGAAATGATTTCTAAAATGATGGAAATGGGCTCCAATGCCTATCTTACCAAAACCACCGATCCCGAAGAAATATACAATGCTATACTCACCTGCATGAACGACGATTTTTATTTTAATGATCTCGTCAATAAAGCCGTCCTTCTCAAACTCCAGCACAAGAAACAGGTCCGTCAGTATTATCCCAATCCGGTAAAGTTTAACGAAAAAGAACTCAAGATCCTGAAGCTGATTTCGGAGGACAAAACCACTGAAGAAATTTCAAAAGAAGTCTACCTGAGTCCCAGGACGGTTGAAACCATTCGACAGAATATGAAAACAAAGATTGGAGCAAAGACGATTGCGGGTTTAGTCATTTATGGGATGCGAAATAAACTAATTGATTAATCTTAGAATGCAACAATGCCATTTTTTACTGCATAAATTGCAAGTCCCACTCTACTTTTAACATTAAGCTTATTAAATAAATGGTCCCGATAATTGTCAATTGTCCTAGGATTCATTTGCATTATATCGGCAATGGCTTTATAAGTCATGTCAGTACTCGCTAGCTGTAAGAATTTTAATTCAACATCAGTTAGCATCACATTATCAATATGATGTTGCCCTCTTTCCTTATTAAAAAATCCTGCAATCTTATTTGTTGTGTAAGATGAATAATAGTATCCAGATTCCATAACATTTTGCATAGCAAGCTTCAACTCTTGCGGATGGATGTCTTTCTTAACGAATCCACGAACTCCAATTTGGAGTAGACGAATTAAACTTGATTCGGAATCATACATTGTTAAGACAAGTATTTTGATATTTGGATAATTTTCACGCAACCACTTTGCCGAATCATAACCATTCTTAATTGGCATATTTAGATCTAAAATAACTAAATCAGGCACCAAGCCTGATTTGATTCTTGCAATCATTTTCTCGCCATTGTCTGAAGTAAAAATTACACCAAATTGCGAGGTAGTGTCTACCATAGCAGCGAGAGCATCCCTTAATAAAATATGGTCATCGACTAATGCAACTTTAATCATAACTAATTTTTAAAATTTTAGCAAATTGGAATACTGGCTTTTATTAATGTACCATTTCCAATGTTTGAATCAATGATAAATTCCCCATTTAAAAATTCTACTCGTTTAAACATATTATTCAATCCGGAACTGTTGGTTGATTCGTTTCTTATTTTAGTAAAATCAAAACCAACACCGTTGTCAAGCATTTCTAATTGTAGGTCATTATTCGTAAATTTCAACATTATCAAGAATACATTGCCGTTAGAATGTCGAATTGCATTGCTGAGAGCTTCTTGAATTATTCTAAAAATTATGATCTCAGTTTCGGCCTCAATAAATCTTGAATTCCCCCATATCTCCAATTTTACTTCAAATTTTGTACTATTATTCACTCTATCTACTTCGAATTCGAGTGCTTTGATTAAACCATTATTTCTGATTAAATCTGAACTCAAGCTTCGAGAAATGTCTGTTAAATCATTAATTGCTTCACCAATTAGTTCAATTGAACTTTCAATTAGTTTGCATTCGTTCTCTTCATAATCTACGTTTAAGGACCTTAAATGAAATTTCGCGAGTGTCAATATTTGATTAATATTGTCGTGAATTTCTCTTGATATATTCTGGAATGTTTGTTCTTGAATTTCTATTTGCGATTTTAGTAACCTGCTCTCATTAAATTGTTTGATTTTTTCTATAGTTTTCCAATGGTCTAAAAGGATCAGCTTGTGACGATAAAGAAACATTACAGCAAACGATACCAGGGTCGTCGCCCCAATAGTACACACCAAAAGCGCTACAATTATTATTTCATAACCGGGAGTTTGCATTTGAATGCTTTTATTAAGAACAAATACATAAACAAATCACTTATTAATGGAATACTATTAATTAAACGAAGTACTTCTATGTGCTCATTTGAGAAATTTAAAGCGTACTTCAAATTAAAATTTGTGAAATAGATATCGAGGCAATAAAATGGGATGGAGATTACAAAGCAAACCGCAGCTCCTGTCAAAGCCCAAAATTCACGCATTTCAATTAATGTAAAAGTTGAAGAAACGTGAAGCTTGAGATAGAGATAATAAAAAGAAAATAATACAATGTATATGGATTCAAATAATAATAAACAGTACAATAATCTTAATTGAATAAAATCGATCCAAATTCCAAAAATTGATGAGCAAAATAATATTAATGAAAATATTATGACAACTTTGGAATATCCAGACAATATCCTATAAAACCAAATTGAGAAAAAAGAAAATTCAGATAATAAGAACAAGAGGTAAAATCTATTTGCAATTTTAGAATCAATTGTCCACCATATTAAATCCATCATTAGTCCTAAAGACAAATACAAATAGATATATCCTAAGAACGACTTTTCTTTATTTTGGACAGTAAAAATAATCGCATAGAATAGGCAAATTAATTCACCGATTACCGAACCGCTCTGAATCATTGCCAATAAGTATTTCATATGCTTTGGTATATCCCTATGGACTATTAAATAATGATACTTCACTAAATTATAGTCCCTAATAATTCAATACAATGGGAAAAAACGCAAATCTTCTGGGAAAATACCCATGGGGTTGTGAGGAATAATTTGTAATAAGTGGAACTGCTTAATGTCGGAAATAAAATCGTGTAGGCAGAACAGTTATCTCAAACTCCCTCCCCTCCTCCACTTCCCCATCCAAATGGGCAGTCAGCGTTTCGTTGCTGGTAACTTTTAATTTTTTTATTTGACGATGTTCAATGACAGTAAGATCCAGGTGCCTGCCTCTTTCTATTAATGGCAGGTAGCGCAGTCTTTTTAATATGCTGAGGGGATGAATGATGAGCAGGTTCAACTCACCATCATGAATAGACGAAAAGGGGGATACTTTGAAACCACCGCCGTAGCGTTGGCCGTTTGCTGCTGCCACCATAAAATATTTTCCCGCGGTGTCGACACCATCAAATTCCAGGTTCATTTGTTTTTCGCGGTAGCGGAAAATATGTTTCAGCACAGTGAGGAGATAAGAAATATGTCCGCCCAATTTTTTTCGTCCGCCTGTGAGCTTTGCGATTTCTCCATCGAAACCGATTCCAATTCCATTCAAAAATATTCTTCCATTGCATGATCCGGCGTCGACACCGGTGGGTGTCCCGTTGAGGGCGATTTCCAGAAGTTCTTCGAGGGATTTGTCGCCATGCAAAACCCAGGAGAAATCGTTTCCGGTTCCACATGGGATGATGGAGATGGCGATAGGAATTTGTTTATAGAAATTAAGTGTGTACTGAAGGGTACCATCGCCACCGAGGATGAGGAGATCTGTGAATTCATTGAGAGAATCTGGAAGATTATTTTCAAAAGTTTTGAATGAGATGTTTTGGCTTGAAAATTTTTGGGTAATTGTAGAGAGGAGTTTGAGGGGTTTGCCTTTTCCGGCGAGTGGGTTAGTGATGATGCAGAAGCTTCGGGTGGGCATGTGAATAATTGTGATGCAATCGTTGGCAGGAAGATAAGACAATCGGAAGAAGAGCAGGTATGCATGAAGTGCGGGCAATAAAAAACCCCATCGTAAAGATGGGGTTTCTTAAATAAATATGGCACCTACCTACTCTCCCAGGCGTGAGCCAAGTACCATCGGCCATAAGGGGCTTAACTTCTCTGTTCGGTATGGGAAGAGGTGAACACCCTTGGAAAAAGCACCATAAGAA
>PSRI01000219.1 GCA_003175935.1 Bacteroidota bacterium | reverse complement strand
ACTAAGCATTCCTAGAGATAAAGATTTGAAAAAGTTTATTTGATAGAAATATGCAATAGCGGGAAGTCCCAGCGCCTGCCTGCCGGCAGGCAGGGGATCACGGAGTGATCGAGAAGCGATGCTAAAGCGTCGCTTTTTTTGTGCAACAAAAACTGGGAGGAGAAGCCTGCCCCGCAGTATTGCGGGGAGTCCCAGCGCCTGCCTGCCGGCGTTGTTTCGCTACAGCTTCGCTAAGGTGAGCAAGCAGAAGATCTCAGAATTTTCAACCATGCATTGAGTGGATTATTATTTAATACTCCAGTTCAATATAAATCGATATCGGGAAGCTGTATTTATTCAACGATAAATCCCATCAAGGTTTCAAACTCTTTATTCCTGGGTGAATAAATCGTAAAAATTCCTTTGCTCCAATTCCAATTGGTAAATACAGCCTGACGATCATTTAGGAAAATTGCTTTTACCGATACTGGTTTTCTGACACGCTGAATAGAAAGGTAACCTCCATCAAAAGGAATAACAGCAAGTTTGCGGCTACTAAAAATATTTAAACTATCCTGTGACAGAATACTCCATCTTCCTTTCCATTTTGTTTTTTCCAGTAATGGTATGCCTTTTCTTTCTCCAGTTTCTCTTAAGGATAATGCAGTTAAATTTTCTATTCCATTATGCGTTTCTAATCTTCCCCAACAGTTTAAAACCGGTTCACTACCTAATTTTCCTTTTGCACTATTTAGCCATAACGGCTTCCACCCTGTAGTTTTCCTGTACCAGAGGTTCAGCGCTTTTCTATGGGCAATAAAATTTTTTGGTATGGCAGAACCATCAGGTAATGTTCTTTTTAAAACTGTTCCGGGAGAACCAATGATTGCTGTGTTTAAGAGAATTTCCGCATCAGTAAACCAATCATAACCACTTGATGCCATAATTGCTGAACCATTCATCCCTGCCAGTGAAGACCATATACTCCACTGTGCATGACCTCCTGGTTCGTCACCTGAAGCGTCGGCCAAATCATCCAATGCAATTAAATTATAAACACGCTTTAGCAAAGGGCTGATCCCATAGTATTGAATGGTGATGCCCGGATCCATTTCCCTGGCCGCATCTGAAATGATACGAATCAAAGTGTAAGCATAATTTTCTCCACGAAATGCAGGATTGCGTGGGGCGGCAACGTCAAGTGGCGGAATCGCATACCCAAAATCAAGTTTGAGCAATTTCGCTCCTGTTCTTTTTATAATGTTTTGAGTTCTTTCCTTCAGGAAATTTTGCGCTCTTTTTGAAGTTGGATCAATACAATAAAAACTCCAGTCTGCCCAAAACGGGTTGTGAAAATTATTGTTTCTTCTTGGCCTCCCATCTTCGCCAATCAAAAGATCATCTGTTGTGAGTCCCGTTGATAATGTATCTGCAACCCAAATTAATGATTGCCAAAAACCAAGTTCCAAACCTTGTTGTTTGATATATGCAATATCTTTATCAAAATCTGGAATGTGTTTTAAATCAGGAATGGCGGTACTCTGAGAAGTTTCCCAGCCCATGTCCAGGGTAACTTCTTCAGCGCCGAATTGCTTAGCCCCATCTGCAATTGATTTCACGTTGAAATCTCCTTTAGAAAAATCACCCCAACTGTTCCAATGGGATTTTTGGTGGGAAGCCTGTACTGTACCATTGAAATCTAAAACAGAAAATAAATCTGCGTAAGCATCCCATGCTGTGCTATCCCATTGCAATACTAAAGGCTTTTCCCATACTCGGCTTTTTGTTTCGCCGCCCCATAAATCTTCCCGATAGCAATACCTGATAGCGCCGCAGCTTGATTTTGCCTGCAGATACATGGCTCCTGCAGGTATGGCTCCAGCACCGGCCACAAGCCACCCATTGTTATTGCCAATTGCTGCTGCATACAAAGGACGTGGATAGGCTGCAGCGTATAAAGTTGAAGATGTACCAAAACTTCCTAAAGAAAAATTAGCGTTTCCGAATGAGGATGAATTAAAAAAGCTAAGAAGAGGTGAGCTCTTCGCTGTAGGAATGCAAAAACCATCCGATTGCCAATTTGGCCAAAAGGGGAGCTCTAAAGATGAAACAACTGAACGCTGTTTTTCTGTAAGCCGGCTTGTTCCGAAGTACAGATCGATGATGGCAGGTATTTCAGAAAACCAATGTACATAGAGTGAATCAAAACTGAGCCCACTTGTGAGAATGGTATAGCTTAATAAGCCCTCACCTTTTTCAGCAAAAGAAAGAGCAAGGTATCCATTTGATGCTCCAAGTTTTGATTTTTTTAGATCAACCTCTGGTTTTAGATATTGTTTTTGGTCATTTCGCCATTGAAGCCAAAATGCCGGAAGCAGGCCCCCCTGCCATACCGTGGAATTTCCTACAATTGTTTTTAGGGTCGCCTCGTCTGAATTTATTTTCCATTTAAAACTGAAGTTGATTGAATTGACAGAAATAACGCTATCCCCTGTTAAAGCTGAAAGTTGTAGGGCAAACAAAAGACTTATACTTAGCAGCACATAAAATTTAAATCGCAAAAACATCATCATAATGTTGGCAGTTTAATTTCTTATGGATTATTTGACGGGATCCGTCATTTGATAGCAATGCAGATTCAATGGCCGGCGAATTACTTTTCCTGGCAAATAGATTTCAGACCTGAGCAGTTCGAACAGATCATTCCTAAAAGTTTTCTGCGGGAATTAATAAGCCGTGGCTCATTCAATAAAGCCGGGCTGAGAAGTAAAAGAAGTAACCAGAAGTTTCGCATAAAATGAGTTGACAACTAAGGTGCGTTATACCAACCGATCAACTATACTGTACTTAATGGGAACCATTCATTTCCATATCCAATTAATTTATTTCCCTTATTACGCCCTTATCGTTTTTTATTTGCAATTTCCTGACTGCACCATTAATCACTGCAAATCTGGACGACTGGGAGAGGAAAGACGAACCTGTATAATATTCTTCTTTTCTTTTTTTACCGTCTGCTAATAAGAGGTAAGCTATATGTTCATCGGGGGTCAATGCCACTAATTGTGATTGTTTTCTGCCAAATACTTTTAATCGTCCGTTGTTTTGTGATGCAGCAATCAGATAGTTTCCATTTGCACCACGCAGCTTAATGAGCGCTTTCCCATCACCCGGGATAAACAAGCCGCTTTGACTGATGCTTTGTGGAATAAATTTGCCGGTGCCATCCCCCAGAAGAATGAGTCCATTAAGCGCATCATATCGGCCATTAGATACCTCCGTTCCAAAATCATTTCCCGATATAGCAATGTCCAGATTACCATCGTTATTAAAATCATCAACTACCATTCCATATAAGGGCGCCAGCTGTGCTTCTACCGGTAAAGGTTCGCAGCTGAAGTGGCCATTACCGTTATTGCGAATGAAACAACTGTGAAAATTTGTTGCGGTTAATTGAAGTGCATCCTGCAACTGGTCTTTCGGAAAGATGCTAAAGATATCCGCATTTGCAAAATCTTTATAGGACAGGAACTTCCTTTTTAAAGATGGCAGTTGTTCGACAATGTCATCCCTGTTCTGTGCCGTATATTCATGATATTGATTCTTCTCATCTTTTAAATACAAGACAGGTATAGCATCAATACTGCCATTTTTATCAAAGTCTTTTGCATAAATTTTTGCAGGATGATCTTTGCTCGCACGATAAAATGAATTGGTTCCAAGGTTGCCCACGATATAATCCATGTCTCCATCGTTATCAAAATCACCAGATGTGATGCTATTCCACCAACCCGATTCATTCTGCATGCCGGTAGATGCAGTTATTTCCTTAAATGAACCACTCACGTTTTTAAAAAAACGAATGGGTGTCCATTCGCCCACAATAATTAGATCTACACTACCATCATTGTCAAAATCGGTCCACACTGCATCGCAGATCATACCAATATTTCTTAAGCCTGGTGCGACCTGCGCGGTAACATCGGTAAATTTTACTTTGCCATTTTTCGAATCGTTCCTGTAGATAAATGAAGATACCGGTAAAGGATAGTTTTGGGGTAACACTCTTCCGCCAATAAAAAGATCAAGGTCACCGTCACCATCTATATCAGCGGCCTTTATGCAACTTTTGCTTGTATAATTTAAAGGGAGTGCGAGTGTATCCAGAATCAAGTTCCCTTTCCCATCGTTTATAAAAAACTGGTCCTGGTAGTTTTTTGTATTGGCCCTGTACTCGTTGCTCCCGCTTGCACAGTATAAATCGAGGTCCCCGTCATTATCGGCATCAAAAAGTATGACGCCAAGATTCTCGGGCCTCCTTAGGTCGGACCAGTTGGGCAAGATCAAATCTTTTGATCTGAACTGTCCATTCTTTTCCTGAAACAATAATTTAGCAGGATGATCGCCAGAACCGCCGACCAGGATATCATCTAAACCATTGCCATCCACGTCTCCTGCTGCAAGGCCGGGACCAAACTGGGATAATTTGTGTGGCAATAATCTTTCTGTATTAAAATCAATTGCATCGGGTTCAATATGCCGATAGCTGATCTGGAGATCGGCCGTTATTTCCCTAAAAAGAGTATTCGCAACTTTCGATATTTCCCAGTTGTCTTGCAGGTCTGCATCTGAAATTTTGACCGACAGAAACTGATTCGACTTAACGTTCAGGAGCTTTTGTCTTCGCCCGTTTGGCCAACGGATAATAACTGAATCAATCATTGCTACAGAATCAAGGCCAAAGAAAGCCCTGGTGTCTACCGTTGAAAGGTAGCCGCGATATGGACTATTTTCGTAAACCTGCTGTTTTCCGTGTTGATAATAGATTTCTGCCCATGCTCCGATGCCTTTCCTGTTTTTGCTGTTGCCATCAAAACTGATTTCTAAAAAATTCTTCTTTACCTGGCCTTTACTATTAGTTGTATTTTCATAAAGCAGGGCCTCATCATTTATATTATTTATTACATAATCAAGATCCCCATCATTATCCAAATCAACGTATACGGCGCCATAAGAAAAGCCGGCTTCGTTGATGCCCCATTTCTCACTAACATTTTCAAACTGTAATCCTCCTTTGTTTCTAAATGCGTAATTAGGAATTTTGATTTGAGGTATGACCTCAAGCAAATGCTTTTTACTAACACGGGATTCGGTCTGTGCTTTAAATGCCGCAAAATCATGATCTGTGACATCTTTTGGGTATCCATTTGTAATGATGACATCACGATTCCCGTCGTTGTCAAAATCAGCAATAGATGGTGTCCAGCTCCAGTCTGTTTCTGCCATACCTGTACAAAACCCGATGTCACTAAAAACAGGATCACCCACAGAATCGTTGCTGTTTATCCGGTTGCCACAATTTAATTGAACGGTATTACGTACGTACTGGAGTGTATATCCCTGGGATATCATATTTTGATAAAGAAAATAATTGTTGCCGTTCATGTTTTTTTTCTTCCTGAAATTTCCTTCGGGATTCATATCCACAGCAATGACATCTGCCAGGCCGTCATTATTCAGGTCGGCTATGTCGTTACCCATTGCATTTTGCGATGTGTGTTTGAAATAGTCATTGACTCTGTTTGTAAATGTGCCGTTTTTATTATTGATATATAAAAGGTCGCTGGTAAAAAAATCGTTGGTTACATAAATGTCTTTCCATCCATCCCGGTTAATATCTGCTATGGCGACTCCAAGCCCGAAGCCGGGGTGTCTTATGCCTGCCTGGTGCGACACATCCGTAAAAACAGGGTGGTGCAAAGAATCACTCCAATCATTCCTAAAAAGTTTGTCGTTGTCAATGCTATTGCTGTCGATCCTGTTGTCATTAAAGTTTGCTGATTCTCTCCTGGCGAATTTTGTAGTGAGTAAATACATATCAAGATCTCCGTCGTTGTCATAGTCAAAAAATGCTGCATGGACCGAATAGCTTGTGTCGGCCAATCCATATTCTTTCGCCATCTCCTTAAATACGGGTACCTTATTTTTATCAAGCCCCTGGTTGATATAAAGTAGGTTACGCCTTTTATCCGGGTTTGCTAAAATACTTGTGCTGATGTAAATATCGTCCCATCCATCATTGTTGATATCAACGACCGAAACTGCATTAGCCCACTCACCTTCACCATCCACTTTTGCTTCTGAGGTTACATCTGTAAATGAAAGATTGCCCTTGTTCAGATAAAGTTTATTCGAAGTCGTACTTGCCGTAAAATATAAGTCAGGCAAGCCGTCCCTGTTAAAATCACCAACACCTATGCCACCTCCATTGTAGAGGAATTCCATGTCGATGGGGTTGATCGAATCATTTTCGATGATCCTGTTATTAAAATGGATTCCGGAATGTGATGCATCTATTTTTCTAAATAATGTCACAGGGGAAGTACGGCAACCGCAAATCACCAGAGCGATAAATAAGGGACGGTAGAGTATAGTCACGCTTCTCATGCAGTTCATTGTCTTTCTAAAGTAATTATTATTCAAAATAACTCTGCAGGGTCTTCAGCATTGGACAGCACAGTTGCTTTTTTAAACCTTCATCCGGCTTTTTATTTTATTAGCGAACAGTTCTATAAAATGTGAGATATATCTACCGTTGTGCATGCTACTCTTTTAAAAAAAATGAATGGCATCATCAATATCAAATGGGGAAGCATCGGTTGGCTGTGAAAAGTCAATCGTAAAAACCATTTAAGAGAGGCATATTTTCTAATTTAAATGGAGTGATTTTTTTATTCTGATTATCATTTTTCTGCAAATTTTATTCATTAATACATTCTTTTTTCAATCCATGTGCTTTGTATATACAGGGGGAAGTTGGTTAAGTGTGCTGCAAACTTCAAGTCCCTTCAGCATAGAACAGTACAGACTCCGGTTGAATTGATTTTAAATTTATTCCTACAACTATCATAAACCTTGCTATGATCGTTGTGCACTTCATCTCCAATAAACATTAATAACAAAAGATTGCTTATGGCTTCTTATCAACCCATTCAAAAAAGGTTATTGTACTGCCTTTCATTATTTTCTTTTCTACTTTTCTCTATTGCTGTGTGTGCCCAAAATTCTATGGTAACCGGTGTAGTGAGAGATAAGAATAACAAGGCAATTGGCGGCGCATCCGTTATTGTTAAAGGTACCAGCAACGGTGTCGTGACGGATGACAACGGCAGCTTCTCGATCACTGTGCCGCGCAATGCGATACTTCTTGTTTCGAATGTCAATTATGTGACGCAGGAGATCATTTTGAATAACCAGACTTCAATAAACGTTACACTGCAACCTGGCAATTCGCAAATGCAGGAAGTGGTTGTGATCGGATATGGTACGAGGCAAAGAAAAGACGTGACTGGTGCTGTATCTTCAGTGGGCTCAAAAGATATTGAAAAAAGTACTTCCCTAACTCCGGAAATGGCTTTGCAGGGGAGGGCCGCGGGCGTTTTCGTCACTTCAGGTGGCGGCGACCCACAATCAAGACCAACTGTAAGAATCCGCGGGGTAAACACTTTCGGTTATGCAGAACCGTTATATGTAGTTGATGGAGTGCCTTTGTACGAGGGTGGTAGCGGAGTTGAAGATGGTGCCATTGGAGACATTCGATCTCCGATCAATGTCTTTACAATGATCAACCCCCAGGACATTGAATCAATTTCGGTTTTAAAAGATGCGTCTGCTGCCGCCATCTATGGTGTACGCGCATCCAACGGTGTCATTATCATTACAACAAAAAGAGGCCGCGGTCGTCCAAAAGTTGATGTGTCGGCACAATACGGTATTCAAAATATTCCGATGACGATGCCCGTACTCAACACGCAGCAATATTTTGATTTGACAAGAGAGGCATATGCCAACAACCCCGAGCCAAATTCCACTGGTGGTTATAAGACATACGAAGAAAAGTTTGGTCCCCGTTACGATAAGTCAGATCCTCTTTACATGGGAAATGCACCTTTTGTGGACTGGCAAAATGAATTATTGAATAAGAATGCGCCCATGCAGGACTATAGCGTTCGTTTGAGCGGAGGAAGTGAATCAACGAACTATTTTTTGTCTGCTGGTTATACCAACCAGGAAAGTCCACTTAAGTCGAATCATCTTACGCGATATTCTGTAGCAGCGAATATCGATTCCAAGGTTTCCAAAATAATTTCTACCGGCATTACACTTCGGATGGTGCAGGAAAATGCATTAGTTAATACCGGAACTGATTTGGGAACGATGATGTCCACCATACCATTCCAGCCTATCCACGATGCAAATGATCCTACGGGCTATGCTGCTGTCGCTTCAGGAACATTCGTCCCAAATCCGGATTACGATCCTACCAAATTGGATCCCGGTGCTCCTTACATTTTTTCCAGTGGTCCCTCATTGATCTGGGGGCCTCAAAGCCGGTTTAACGCTTTTGCTTTTCAACAACTCAATAACAACGAGTATGAACTTTCCAGAGCTATGGGAAATGCCTACCTCCAAATTGAGCCGATCCCTGGATTGAAAATTAAGGGGTCTTATGGAGGGGAGTTTTATATTAATCTGAGAAAACAATTCGGGGCCTATGATGCCTGGCGTTTTTCACAGACTCCTGGTAATCCTTATGCGGGTGGTAATGCAGATGCTGTAGGTAGTTACGGGGAACGCCAGGGAAAAACCTATCATATTGATAAAGAATTAAGCGTCAACTATACGCATACATTTGCCAAAGATCACAGCATAGATGTGCTATTAAATGCAAGCGATGAATACTCAAGGTGGTCTGTGACCGATGTGAGTGGAAAGGTAGATTATACGAATCCACAATATTGGGGTATCAGGAATCAACCTCCATTTACTACAGGATTCCAGGGAATATTAGATGAGTTACAACTCATCGGTTATACGGCCCGGTTAAGCTACAAATACAAAGACAAATATTACCTTGATGGCACGCTGCGCCACGACGGTGCGTCAAAGCTGGCTCCGGGACACAAATGGGATTATTTTCCATCCTTTGCGGCAGCCTGGCGTATCAGTTCTGAAAATTTCTTCCCGAAAACAAAATTTATCAATGATCTGAAATTCAGAGGAGGCTGGGGAACCCTGGGTAATGTGCAAAGTGCAGGAGCTTATAAGTTTTTATCAGGTATCAGCACAACGCCTGACTATGCACTCGGTTCGGGTAATGGTAACGGTGTAGGTGCTCAATTGCAGGGCGTGTCTCTTCCCGATTTTGCCAATACTTCTCTTGGCTGGGAAAAGCTGCATACAACAAATATAGGTTTCGATGCCACCTTGCTGGATAATAAAGTTTCATTGACCGTAGAGTGGTATGATAAAACCACGTACAATATCATTCAATCAGTACAGCCACCACCAAATACAGGTATTCAGAATCCAGTAGATCTAAACATTGGTAAAGTTCGCAATCGTGGTATAGAATTGCAAGTTGGGTACAATAACAAACTTGGACCCGTAAATTTTAGTGCCAGCGCAAATCTAACTACCGTAGACAACAAGGTTCTGGAATTATACAATGGCACACCGCTCGGGGGAGAAGGCGGAAGAATAGAAGAGGGTTATTCGATGTTTTATTTATGGGGATATAAAGTAGGTGGCATCTTTCAAAACCAGGCGGAAATTGATGCATGGAGAGCCAAATATGCCGACCTCTTGCTGGGTCAGGTTAAAGGAGATCCGAGCAAAGGATATATTTACAAACCCGGCGACATGTATTTTACAGATGTTCACGGTAATCCAAAATTACCGGGTGAATTATATAGTACCACTCCAGATAGTTTAATTAACAGTAGTGACAGGACCTTCCTTGGCAAAACCATCCCCGGATTTTACTATGGTTTCAATTTCGATGCTAACTGGAAAAATTTTGATTTGTCTGTTTTTTTCCAGGGAATTGGTGATGTAAAAAAATACAATGGCTTACGTTCCGGAATGGAATCAATGAGTGGCCTGGCCAATCAATGGTCAACCGTTCTTGATAGATGGACACCAAAGAACCCTTCCAATACAATACCAAGAGCCATATATAACGATCCAACGCAAGCTACAAGAACCTCCAGTCGTTTTGTTGAAAGTGCAGCATACATGCGTTTGAAAAACATCCAGTTGAGTTATAGTTTCCCAAAAAGCTTTTTGAACAATGCGCGCTTTATACAGGGAATAAAACTCTATGTGAGTGCAGTTAACCTGTTTACTATTACAAAATGGACGGGCATTGATCCTGAAAATGACCTCGTTCCACCTACACGTCAATACTTATTTGGAATCAATGCTTCATTTTAAATGAAATAATCTCACAACGATGAAAAAAACTTTTATCAAAATACTGGGCTGTTATTTTTTATTTTCCTTCTGCTTTATAAGCAGTTGCGATAAAAACAAACTTGATCTTTTGCCGCATGGCCCCACTGAAGAGTCTTTCTTTACAAAAGAGGCCGATTTTACCAAGGCAGTCCTGGGTGTTTATGCAAAAATGAGTGATTTCTTCTGGTATAACGGAGGCTCGCCTGCTATTCAGGCTTTTCTATTGCCAGGTGACGATATCACCACCAATGATAATAATGAGCCTTTTGAAATTTTTGGTAATCTGCAACCCAGCAATGGATCATTGAGCAGTCTATGGGCATCACATTACCAACTCATTGACCGAGCTAATACCCTTCTTGACAAAATCAACAATGTTGCGCAAGGTGTATATGTTACACCTAACCTGCAAAACTATCACAAAGGAGAAGCCTTATTCCTTCGCGGCTATGCTTTCTATAATTTATGGAACCTGTATGGAACAGCGCCGGTTGTCACTTACCGGCCTACACAAACCAGCCAGTTTACCCCACCCAGCTCAAGCGGTACAGAACTACTTGACCAGGCTATCAAAGATTTTACTGATGCAGCCGGTTTGTTGCCTGCAAGCTGGGATGATGCTAACAGAGGCCGCGTCACTCAAAACTCTGCTAACGGAATGCTGGGAAAGGCATTGGTATTTAGGGCTTCGGCAACTAAAAATAATGCTGATTACACAGCCGCAATTGCAGCATTTGGAAAAATTGCGGGAGCGCAGTTGATTCAAAAATTTGATGACAATTTCGCTTACGATACAGAGAACAATGCGGAAGCCCTTTTTGAATTCCAGGCTTCGCAGGCTTTCGGATTTGATAATGTATGGCTGTCAAATGATTTTGATAATGCAGTTGGAGCGATGTCTATTTTCTGGGGTTTTTATGATAACAATTTTGCGCTATTTGGCAGATCGAGGTTCTATGGAACCGCCAAACTCCTGAATAGTTTTGATGCCAACGATCCAAGATTGCCATTTACCATCGATTCATCTGATTTAACGGTTACAAAATATGTAACCCGTGATAAGAAATCGCAATCAGGCGTGGGCTCAATTAACAACTATCGGATCCTACGCTATGCTGATGTTTTGTTATTATGGGCAGAAGCGGTTCTTCAATCAGGAGGTTCCACTGCTGAAGCCATCGGTTATATCAACCAGGTGAGGACAAGAGCAAGAAATATGACTGGAGGCGGTACTGAACCAGCAGATTATTCTACTACAGAAACAGATAAGGCAACCATCTTGCAATGGATTATCAAGGAAAGACTGCTTGAACTTGCCGGGGAAGGGCAACGCTGGTTTGACCTGAGAAGATGGCAACTGGAGGGAGTGGTCAGTTTGGACAATGCTTACTTCAGTTCAAACATTCCAACCTTTATGAATTTCCAGGTGCCAAAGCATTTAAATTTTCCAATTCCGACTAGCGAAACGGATGTGAATCCGAATGTTAAGCAAAATGCAGGTTATTAAACTAAAGATTTTTGGAGTCAAATAAAACAACGATTATTCCCCAAAACTCCCCATTCGTGGGGAGTTCAATTTTAAAGACGTTAAAATGAAATTTACTTATACCAGTTTTTTGTTGCCGACTATTTTCGTAGTGTTGCTGGCTTGCAAAAAAGGAAGTAATAGCGGTATTACCAGTTCAAATCAACCTCCTCTTGCTAGTTTAGCCGGGACTATCACGAGTACAAATCCCCTAACTGTCAAATTCACTGTCGCAGCGAATGATCCCGATAACGATCCCCTCAGTTATACCTGGGACTTTGGATTAGGTTCATACCAAATAGGTAATGATTCGGAAAGCGTAAACTATGAACCTGGTAAAAGCTATACTATTAAAGTCTCTGTCAGCGATGGTAAAAATCCTCCTGTTGTAGTGAATACGACCTTCAGCACTTCACTAGCTACTTTGACCATCGATAATACAACCAAGTTTCAGACCATTGAAGGCTTCGGCGGTTTCGGCGCAAAAGATGCTTATTGGGGCGGTGGCCCTTTTACAAGCAGCGATTTTGTCAATACTTTGATCAATGACCTTGGCTTAACCATTTTACGTGACGATATTCCTACCAATTTTGAAATCACAAATGACAATAGTGATCCTTACATGACGGATCTGACTAAATACAATCTTAATAGCAATACTGCCGGACATGATGGAAAATTGGCTGATCACCTTCCTTACCTGCAAGACATGAAAACAGCAGGATTGGATAAACTCATCGTTTCTATATGGAGCCCTGCACCATGGATGAAATACAATAACAATGTTGGAAATGGTACGAGTCAAAATGCTGCCCCGCCTTATACAACCAGTCCTGATGCAACAACCAATCAGTTGAAGACTGACATGTACCAGGAGTTTGCGGAGATGTGCGTGGCGTATATTAAAATTATTAAACAACAAACAGGGATCGACGTATATGCTTTAAGTATACAAAACGAACCGCGCTTTTCCCAGTCGTATGCTTCCTGTGTCTATAACGGCGAAGCTATGCGTGATGTGATCAAAGTAGTAGGCAAACGTTTTCAGGACGAAGCCATTACTACTAAATTGTTTGTGCCCGAGGATGTGGGCTGGTTCGACGGTGCAAATGCAATCATACAACCCATTCTTGCCGATCCTGAAGCAAGGCAATATGTTTCTTTTATTGCGACCCACGGTTATGCTTTTGACGGGGTAACAGCTTCGTCTACCGACGCCCAGACCTGGACGAAGATGTATAACTGGGGTGCTCCATATAATAAAGAACTATGGATGACAGAAACATCCGGTTTTTCCAATGATTTTGCAGGCGCAATGAAAATGGCAAAGGCCATGTATACGGCATTTAACTTTGGGAACGTTTCGGCATGGGTGCATTGGGCCTTGAGCACTTCTAACCTTGATGAGTATTCCTTAATGAGTTCCTCGGGAACCAGGAGCAAAAGATATTACGTCTCAAAAAATTTCTATCGTTACATTAGACCCGGGGCTGTTAGGATAAAAGCTTCGGTAACGGATAACAGTGGCCTCTATGTTTTGTCATTTGAAAACAATAATGAAAACTCAAAAACGATCGTCATTATCAATGATACCACACAAGCCAGTTTTATTGACCTGGCTGGCCAGGGTGTAGTTTCTCAATATAATGAGTACGTCACAAGCGCTGATGATGACTGTAAAGATTATGGTGTAGTTAATAGCAGCAATAAAATTTTTATTCCCGCCAGTTCAGTTGTTACACTTTATAAAAAGAATTAGTGATGAAGACCTTTTGGACACTCGCCTTTTTTTTTCTTTCTGTAAATCTTCCTGCGCAATCCACTCTTTCTAAAACATCAAAATGCCTATCGCCTTTAGATGAAATAGTTGTTGGTCATCCAAAAGCCAGACTCTTGACAGTAACGGATGCAAGCGGCAGGGTATATGTTTCGAAAACATTTTCAGGTTATACAAAATTTAATGCTGGTGGAAGTTTGGGCAGGCAGGTTATCCATTTATATGATGCCAATAAAAAATTAATTGACAGTATATCTTTCGATCTTGACGCCAAAACCAATATTGATGACGGTGGGTATTATAAGAAGATGTTTGATCTTTTTTACAAAGGAATGTTTGCAGATATAAAAGAAGGAACTTTTGCTCTTTCCTGGAATGGAAAAACGTACCATGTTTTTGTTCCATGGGTGCTGGATAATTTTCATACTATGAAAGGTTTGAAATATTTTCTTCCGAACGGTCATGAGTTAATTGATGTTATGAAACAATCCCAGAGAGAAGATGGAATGATCTATAGTTTTATCCAGTACATGAACAATGCAGATTATTTTTTAACGCGTGATAAATTTTCAGGCTATAGTAAAAAAATAGGGGATAGAATTTTTGTACGCCAGCCAGTGGAGAATCATCCTGAATATATTTATGTCAACACTATTTATGACGTATGGAAAAGCAGTGGAGATGATGAATGGATGAAAAGCACTATTGCTTCTGCAACAAAAGCATTGGATTATGCTTTAATTGATCCCGCCCGATGGAGTAAACGATTTGGATTACTGAAAAGAGCTTACACGATTGATTCCTGGGACTTTGCCGTTGATGATGAATACACACCGAATATTGGAATCACCAATACCATGATCATCGATCCAAACAAAACAAAGTTTGGTGTTTTCTTTGGCGACAATACCGGCTACATAACGGCATGCTATCAGGTAGCAGAAATGGCATTACATGTTGGTGATGAAATTACGGCAGCAAAATTTAAAACAAGAGGAGATGAAGTTAAAGATCGATTGAACAAGCTTGCCTGGAATGGAAATTTTTTTACACATTTCATTGATGAAGATTCCTCGGTCCATCGCAATCTTGGTGTAAATGAAAAAACTCAAATCGCACAAAGCAATGCTTATTCTTTGAACAGGAAAATTAGCCCGGAACAAAGCAAAGCAATTATCCAAACTTACGTGGATTTAAAAAATCATTTGCCTGTGGGTTCTCCCGGTGAATGGTATGCCATTTATCCTCCGTTCCGGAAAGGGTTTGCAGAGCATAACCAGATTTGGCAATATATGAATGGTGGGGTTGGCGGACATGTAGCAGGGGAATTGGCCAGGGGTGCTTATGAAAACGGCTATGAAAATTATGGTACTGATATTTTAAGCCGATTGTTTGAACTGGGAAAAAAATATGGAGACAAAATTTCTTTTGCCTATACAGGCATGATGCTTCCTCCTCCTCCTAATCCTATCTATCGAACCCTGGATCTCAGCTCGTATGCTAATATGGATAACTGGAACCAGGGAAGTAAAGAGGCCCTGCCCTGGATGAGTTCAAAAGGAGGGAATGATGATCTTAGAGAATTGCCAGCAGGCATCCAAAATTTTTCAGGCATCCAATTCAAGATTATTGATCCTGAAAAAAACAATCGAAAGTCCGTTATTGCGGTGTCCAACCAAAAAGGTTTTCCATCATCTGTTGAAGTGAATGTGAATGACACAGCATCTTCAGTTTACTTATTGCATACATCAAGCAAACCCGCTTCTGAAAACATAGTGGGATCAGTAAAATTTATTTATGATGATGCCTCAAGCAAACTACAATATCTCATCATGGGTAAACATCTTACTTATTGGTGGTTCCCGGAACTGAAGACAGATTACTCCGGCATTGCCTGGTACGGAAAGAATGGAGTTAGCGAGGGAGTCGGCCTGAGCTGGTGTGCCATTGATAATCCTCAACCGCAGAAAAAGATTGCAAAGATTGTTTTATCTGCTTCACAGAATGATGATATCTATACCATCTTTGCTATCAGCCTGTCCAATCAATCTCATTATATTCCAGTCAGTGCAGTATCATATGGCGGTCCTGATGACTGGGCTGCAGCAACTGCAATGGCAGCAATGATTGAAGGATTGGCAGGCGTAAGGGACAAAACAACAAAGTATGGTTATGCAATTGTGTCGCCAAGATGGACAACCACTACTTCGGATTCTATTTTAACGACAGTGCGATACGCAGCCTCAGACGGCTATGTAAGCTACCAGTTTAAAAATGACGAATCCAAAAAACAAATTAGCATTCAGGCAACAGGTGGTGGTTACAAAATTGACTTCCATGTTTTATTACCACAAAATGCACAGGTAACTAAAGTAACTAATAACAATCGAACGGTTTCTTTTACCAATGAAAGATTTGAACATTCGGATTACGTTAATTTCTCTATTGCTTTACCTTCCGTTTGCAGCATTATCATACAATACAAATAATCCAGGATCTAAATGAAGTTTCCTTTACTCCCTGGTTCATATTACATGATAGTTTCCAAATGGTATAATAAGAACTGCCATACATGAAAAAAACATTCTTGATTCTTTTAGTATTGAATCGTTCATTGCTGTTTGCTGCTTCACCATTGCAGGTAGATCGTTTAAAAACAGAATATCTTGAAAATCCTATAAGCATCGCTGAACAACATCCGCGGTTTAGCTGGACTTTTTCATCCACAGTAAGAAATCAATTTCAATCAGCTTACGAGATCATTGTTTCTACAAGCCTGGATCAAATTAACAGGGGCATTGGAGACGTATTGACAACTGGAAAAGTTTCTTCTTCTAAAAACATTAATGTTGAATACCGCGGTAAATCCTTACTGGCTTTCACCAGGTACTACTGGCGGGTAAAAGTTTATAATGCAGAGGATAAAGGATCTGCCTGGAGTATAGTTGCCTGGTTTGAAACGGCAATGCTGAATGCGAATGACTGGAGTGCCAATTGGATCAATGATGGAATTAAAAATCCTATACGCGACGAAGATTATTACAAGGCGGATAGAATGCCATTATTTCGAAAGGAATTTAGAATTTCAAAAAAAATTGGAGCAGCAAGACTTTATATCAGTGGTGTTGGGTATTACGAAGCCTATCTCAACGGTAAAAAAATTGGCGATCGCGTCTTAGAACCCGGATTTACTACTTACAGAAAAGAAGTGTTGTATAGTGTTTACGATATTACATCCATGCTTCATGCAGGCAACAATTTTGCAGGCGTGATGCTCGGAAGCGGTTGGTGGAATCCATTGCCGCTGAGGTTATTTGGCCGTTGGGATTTGAGAGAAGTACAACAAACAGGAAGGCCCTGCGTAAAGGCAGAAATTCATATCCGGTATACTGATGGAACAACAGATAAAATTGTGACCAACGATAGCTGGAAGTCCGCCGCTGGTCCAATCATTCATAACAGTGTTTACTTAGGAGAAAGCTATGATGCCAGGTTAGAACAAAAAAACTGGAATGCGGATAATGCGGAAAAAACTGAATGGAAGAATGCTGTAGTTGCTGATGGGCCTTCAGGTGAATTAACGCCGCAAATGCAACCACCTGTACGTGTAACGAAAATTGTAAGACCGGTCAAAATAACTGAAGTAGGAAAAGATACATTTCTAGTTGACTTTGGACAGAATTTTGCCGGCGTGGCAAGAATTCGTGTGAAAGGAAATACCGGAAGAAAAATCAGCCTGCGGTATGGTGAAGATATTTTTGAAGATGGAAGACTCAATTATTTAACTACCTGCGTAACGCAAATTAAGAAAGGCGTAATTAACGGAGGGCCTGGCGCACCTGAAACTGCGTGGCAGGAGGATGATTATATATTGAAAGGCGATGGAGTAGAGGAATGGTCGCCAAGATTTACGTTTCATGGTTTCCGTTATATTGAAGTAACAGGATGGCCGGGCAAGCCGGGACTTAATGATATAGCAGGTTTGCGCATGAATTCTGATGTACAGCAAGTCGGAAATTTTGTCTGTTCCAATGATGATTTCAATCGACTCCACGAAGTGATTCAATGGACATTTCTCAGTAATATTTTCAGCGTTCAATCTGATTGCCCGGGAAGGGAAAAAATGGGTTATGGAGGTGATATGGTTGCCACCTGCCAGGCTTTTATGTATAACTATGATATGTCGCAGTTTTACAGGAAAACAGTTCGCGATTTTGCAAATGAACAGAGGTCGGAAGGCGGCATCACTGAAATTGCTCCATATACCGGGATTGCCGACAGGGGTTACGGAGACGATTCTGGTCCCCTCGGTTGGGAGCTGGCTTTTGCTTACCTGCAGCAGAACCTTTATCAATATTATGGCGATAAAAATATTATTGCATCATATTATGAAGCATTTAAAAAGCAATTGGATTTTCTTCAATCAAAAGCATTGCAGGGACTATTCTTCTGGGATATCAGCGATCATGAAGCCCTGGATCCAAGGCCGGAAGCTTTTACGGCTGCCGCTTTTTACTTTCACCATGCAAAGCTGGCAGAAGCATTTGCGGGTATTCTAGGGAATAAAGAGGATTCAATAAAATACAACAAGCTCGCTGGTCAAATCAAACAAAATATTATCCGGCGATATTTTGTTCCGACAACCGGCAGATTTGATAATGCCACACAGAGTGCTCAAATTTTTGCTTTGTGGTATGGACTTACCCCCGAGAAAGATTTAAGCTGGGAAGTTCTAATGGAGGAATTCAAACGACATGACTGGCATGTTGCAACAGGAATTTTTTCAACCAAAATGATGTTTGACCTTTTTCGTGAAAACGATGCAAACGATACGGCATATAAAATTGCATCGCAACCAGATTTTCCGGGATGGTTAAATATGATACACCATGGAGCAACAACACTTTGGGAGACATGGGCATACCCTGAGGCTTTCCCTTCTCAAAATCATCCGATGTTTGGCGCTATTGACGAATGGTTTTACCGTTCTCTTTTGGGTATAAATTCAGAGACGCCGGCATTTGAAAAAATTATCATTAAGCCGCAGCCTGTGAAGGGCGTTTCGTGGGCGAAAGGTAGTTACGAATCCGTCAGGGGTACCATTTTGAGTGAGTGGAAAAAGCAAGGCTCAGGTTTCACCTTGCACGTGGTGATTCCACCTAACACTACAGCTACCATATATGTGCCTTCTAAAAATAAACTTGAGGTTGTGGGATCTAAAAGTGATGTCAAATTTGAAAAGGGTTACACCATTATAGTCCTTGGTTCAGGAGATTATTTTTTTAATTCTGACCTGGATGCAATGTAATTTTTTAATAGAGGCGGGAGAAGTTTTTTGGTAATCACATTGATGATTCTTTCTGCAATTTTGGTCGCTTAAATTTTCCTCTTCAACCCAAATACTGAACCGAATCGACGACGATTTCTGCCGGAGCAACGGTACCTCGTAAGTGCGTATAATTGAAACGCATTTACGGGGATGGAGACAAATACAGAAACGAACTTTGGCCTTTCTAAAGGTGTTCCTACATCTTTAAAGCTGACTAGAGTGATTTTCTTAAAATAAACCTAAACTGGTTCCTGATTTTTTCAGTTTTTTGATCGAGTATAAATTTTGCGGCCTGTTCTCCCATTTTATGGTGGTCAGTTGACAGTACTGATATGCCATCGAGCAGAATTTCTTTCAGTGGTGTGTCGTTATATGAAACGATCCCAATATCTCTTCCTATCACGAGCTCATGGTTCCTGCATTCTTTTATAATATTGGCCAGATCTGTTTCTTCAATCACAATGTATACCTGTCCTTTTTCGAGACGCTCATTTTCGCTAATACTGTCAATCACACGGTACCTGAAATTATTTTGAAAACAAAATTTTTTAAAACCGCTTATGATTTCAAGAGGATATGATTCACCGGCATGTGCAAGGATAAGCTCTTTATATTTATTGAATGTGGGCAGCTGCGTTTCCATTGCTTCAGCAATGTCATTTTCAAAGTCCTGGTAAATGGCCGCATAGTGTGCCGGCCAGTTCAGATCTTTGTCCATGATGATGAGCTGATCTGTGGGTATCTGTTTAATTATCTCAAATGCCCTACATTTATCCTGGTAAAAATGAGGCATGATTGCATAATAATCATACTCTCCCAGGCCAGCTTCAATGATATCTTCAAACAATTTAACGTTAGAATGATGAATCTTCAATTCAACATTTCCTTTTGATCCCAGTGTTCGAATAAAAGAATCGTAAATCATCCTCTTATACGAACTGAGTTTGTTAAAAACAAGCAATACGCGGTATTGATTTATTATATCAGTGCGATTGATATAAAATCCCTTCCCCTTAACCGCTTCGATGATCCTGTCCTTTTCCAAAATATCATAGGCTTTCTGTACCGTATCGCGGGAAAGCAAAAATTCATTACTAAGTTCGTTAATTGAAAGAATGCGGTCACCTTTTTTATAATGTCCCTGCTTGATCGCCTTTGTTATAGAATGAACAATTTGCAGGTACTTTGGTGTTCTCCTGTTTGAGTCAATCTCATAAATAGAATGCATGCGCAATCGCGTTTGGTTATATGAAGCAGCTATAGTAACAATATAAATTTATATTTTTTACGCCAGAACGAAAACAATTGCAGGATTTGTTGATAAAAAATAAGATACAGTATAGTACCTACCAGTTGTTATATTTTTTTGCGCTATTTTCCGAACTCTATAAATCGATTTCATATTTGGATCAGTCCACGCATTTAAATATTCCAGCCATTTAAGGAATAAAACCGCCTCCATATAAAATAAAATTATTCACTCCAATGATGAAGTATATCAGATCATGACGCAAGGATTTTTTTCTATTTTTTGATTAGAATTTTCTTTACCCGGCACCAAATTCTAATCATATAGCATCGTGTTCATTGTTTCCGACAACCTTCACACCTCAGGATGTGCAAATGAAATATCTAATAAAACCAAGTTGGCATCATGATTTCCATAATTAAAAATTTGATGACTCTTATTTCATTCTTCTTTTTTACCATCGCAAATGCTCAAGAAACCATCCCTCTATACGATGGATCAATACCCAACAGCAAACCATTTGTAAATCTTGAAAAAAGTGATACAGATAAAGCAGGCAATATTATAGTTCGCGATATTTCGCTTCCGACTTTACAAATTTTTCTCCCTCCCAAGTCAAAGGCTAACGGCAGTGCTGTCATTATTTGTCCCGGCGGAGGTTATTGGGTAAATGCTATAAAACATGAAGGGACAGATGTGGCGGAGGAATTTGTAAAAAAAGGTGTGGCTGCTTTTGTTTTGAAATACAGGCTTCCAGATGAACGGTGGATGCAGAATATTTCAATCGGTCCTTTACAAGATGCAGAAAGAGCAATCCTTCTGGTAAGGTCAAAAGCGAAGCAGTGGCATATAGACAGTTCGAAAGTTGGTATCATGGGATTTTCGGCAGGAGGACATCTCGCATCCACATTGGGAACCCATTATGAAGAGGTCCTGATCGATAATCTGCATAAAGTTTCTCTCCGACCAAATTTTATGATACTGATCTATCCCGTGATCACAACAGATACGGTTATCGTTAGCAGCGGAATTGTCGATAGACTTTTAGGGAAAAATCCAACTCCTGATTTAATTAAGGCTTATTCGAATGAAATAAGGGTATCAGCTTCAACGCCGGTAACCTTTATCGTACAGGCAACTAATGACGATCTTCCTGTAAAGAACAGTTTATTGTTTTACGAAGCGCTGGTCAGAAATAAAGTGAAAGCAGAAATGCATTTGTACCAGGGGGGCGGCCATGGTTTCGGGATGAATAATAAATCGACAAAAGATAAATGGATGGATCGTTGTTTTAGCTGGATGGAAGCAAATGGCTGGCTGGAGAATTCTCTCCGCTAAAATTGCAGGCAGGCATTACAGTACATCATAGCTTTTTTTATAAGAAGATTACTTTTATGGTCATTTAATATCCAGCTTAGCTCCTTATTGATTATTGCAATTTCCTAACTACAAAGTGAAACGAATGTCTCTTACAGCTACTTTTAAGCATGTTAGTTATTTGTGGGATGAAGCCAAAGCTGCTGCTCTCGCCGAAGATGAAGTAGGTCTTTTAATTTATCGCTCCAATTTATTAGGCGCCGATTTACGCCTGACTAATTATGGCGGAGGCAACACTTCATGTAAAACAATTGAAAAAGATCCTATAACGGGAAAAGAAACAGAAGTAATGTGGGTGAAAGGTTCAGGTGGTGACATCGGAACACTAACTAAAAGCGGGCTTGCTGTGGTATACGTAGATCGTTTACGCAGCCTTAAAAATGTTTACCGTGGAATTAAATATGAAGATGAAATGGTTGAACTTTTTAATCATTGCATCTTCGATCTTTCTTCAAAGGCACCGTCAATTGATACGCCTTTGCACGTATTTCTTCCTTTCAAACATATTGATCACCTGCATCCCGATGCAGCAATAGCGATTGCAGCTTCAAAGGATGGTAAACGTATTACACAGGAAATATTTAAGGGCAGTATTGCTTGGGTTGAGTGGCAGCGTCCAGGTTTTGATCTTGGATTAAAACTAAGGGAGATTTTGGATACAAATCCCGGTATTCGTGGAATAATGCTGGGCTCTCATGGTTTGTTTACATGGGGCGATACCGCTTACGAATGCTACTTGAATTCATTAGAGATTATTGAGCAATGTGCTCAATACATCGAATCTTTCTCATACAAGCAGTCCGCAGTTTTTGGCGGGGCCAGGGTCCAATCTTTATCGAAAGAAGGCCGTATATCACAGGCAGTTGCCCTGGCTCCGATACTGCGTGGTCTTTGTTCGTCGCATACAAAAATGATTGGTCATTTTACTGATGATAATCCTGTGCTGGAATTTGTCAATTCAAATGATATTTACAAATTAGCGCCGATGGGAACATCTTGTCCTGATCATTTTCTGCGCACAAAAATTTCTCCATTGATATTGCAACTAAATCCCGGCGAAGATTTAAGTGATGCAAAATCAATAAAAGAAAAATTAGTTCCGCAATTCGAGTCTTATCGAAAAATGTACGGGGAGTATTATAATAAATGGAAGCGCGATAATAGTCCCGCAATGCGTGATCCAAATCCAGTGATCATTTTGTATCCCGGTGTGGGTCTATTTGCTTTTGCAAAAGACAAAAGTACAGCAAGAATTGCTACTGAATTTTATATTAATGCCATTAACGTGATGCGTGGCGCAGAAGCAATTTCAGAATATACTTCGCTTCACAGACAGGAAGCTTTTGATATTGAATATTGGTTACTCGAAGAAGCAAAGCTTCAGCGTTTGCCAAAACCCAAACCCCTTTCTGGTAAAATTGCATTAATTACCGGTAGCGCAGGCGGTATTGGAAAAGCTATCGCCAAAAAGTTTTTGCAGGAAGGTGCATGCGTTGTAATAAACGACAATGATACAGAGCGGCTGAGAAAAGCTTTTATGCAGATTCAAAAGACCTATGGCTCTGATTCAAGTATATCTGTAGAAATGGACGTTACAAAACCCGAACGAATCTTTCATGCTTTTCAAAATACAGTGTTGGCATTTGGCGGTGTAGACATGGTAGTGAATTGTGCGGGTCTGTCTATTTCAAAACCGATAGAGGAACACAAGGCTGAAGATTGGGATCTTCTGTATGATGTTTTAGTTAAAGGACAGTTCTTAGTTACTCAATGTGGAGTTGAAATCATGCGTAAGCAGGGCTTTGGTGGAGATGTGTTAAATATTGTTAGCAAAAATGCCCTGGTAAGTGGGCCCAATAACGCAGGGTATGGCTCTGCAAAAGCAGCACAACTGCATTTGTCAAGATTGAATGCTGCGGAACTCGGTAACGATAAGATAAGGGTAAATGTAGTAAATCCGGACGCAGTAATTATTGACAGTAAGATCTGGGAAGGAGAATGGGCAGAAGGAAGATCAAAAGCATATGGTGTTCCTGTTTCTGATCTACCGGCATTTTATGCAAAACGCACCTTACTGAATGAAATTATTCAACCGGAAGACGTTGCCAACGCCTGCTTTGCATTTGTAAGCGGGTTATTGAATAAATCAACAGGGAATGTTTTGAATGTTGATGGAGGAGTGGGGAATGCATTTGTAAGATAGCAAATTTTAAATGCTGTTCAATTGAAATTCGTAAAAGCGCTTTTTGCAGCCTAATTGAAATTTAATGAAAAGAAATCTCTATTTATTCTTTCTATTAACCATTATTGTCCTTAAAAGTTTTTCCCAGCCTCCCCAAACCTGGTCCGTAAAGTCGCCGAATAAGAATAATACTTTAGTCCTATCTCTTCAAAACGGGCATTTATATTACACGGTGCTTTTTGGAAGCGAAGTCGTTATCCCACATTCAAGTCTGGGAATTGAAACCAGCATTGACAATTTCAATGTTGATATGAGAATATTGTCGTCGAAAAAGGAATCAATAAATGAGACTTATTCACTCGCGGCAGGCAAAAGAAAAGTGAATACGGCCAGAGCAAACGAAATGATCATAACAGTTGCCAATGAAAAAAACTCAACAATTGAACTCATGCTGAGGGCATATGATGATGGAGTGGCCTTTTCCTATGGCTTCACTGGCATAAAACAATCCTTTACTATCGTTAAGGAATACACTAACTTCTCTATTCCAACTAAAGGTACAGCCTGGTTGCAATCTTATGGTTTGCCTGCCGAATGGGCGCCAGCATATGAAGCTGGATATTCGCTGGGTGCACCGATAGGGGAGAATGCTCCTGACACAAGCGGATGGTGTTTCCCTGCCCTATTCAACAGCAAGAACAATTGGATTCTAATAACGGAAGCGGGACTGGATAAAAATTTTTACGGATCGCATCTTGCACAAGGGTCTCGTGATGGGAT
>PSRI01000205.1 GCA_003175935.1 Bacteroidota bacterium | reverse complement strand
AGACTGTCGGTGGAATTTAATCGCAAAGCCTGTTTATAAGCGTCAATACTTTCCTGTAGTTTTTTTTGGGCGGTAAAGCTTACTCCTTTGTTGTAAAATATTTTCCCAGGTGCAATTCCGGGAGATTCGTGCTGCGTAGCTTCTTCAAATACTTTTACTGCTTCATCGTATTTTTTATTTCTGAAAAGCGCGTTTCCCAAATTAAAATTCGCTATAGGATTTCCCGGTGAAGATTTCAAAGCCTCGCGATACAGTTCAATCGCTTTGTCATATTGCTGCTGCTTATATGCTTCATTGCCTTTCGCAATGATATTATTTGCATCCTGCGCCTGGACGAACTGTCTCTGTACTATCAGAACAAAAAATAATATGTAACGCAGGCTCTTCATGTTTTTAGTTTCATTTTCTTTTCAGCTACAAACAATTCCCCAATCAAAAGAGCGAGGGCAAAAGCCAGGAACCATTGAAAAAAACTCCGGTAATTTGCCAGGCTATTATCACTAATTGCCCTTTGTTCCATGCCACCCATTTGTTGTGCAAGTTTATCTGCTACAGATTCTGCATCATTTAATTGCTGATAAATCCCGTTACCTTTTTGAGATATTTGAATCAGCTCAGCTTCATTCAATTTTGATATCACAATATTTCCCTGATCATCCCTTTTGCTATCGCCTGTAACCGGATCAATAATTGGTGCACCCGTAGTTGTGCCCACTCCCACCGTATTAATCATTACTCCATTTCCGGCAAGCATAGACGAAGTTTTGATTGCATTCTCGTCATGATCTTCCCCATCTGAAATAAGTACAACCGCCTTGTATTTTTTGTCTTTGTTATTAAATGCCATATCACATATTCTCAAAGCCTCACTTATTACGGTACCCTGCGTTGGAACTGCATCCGGACTGGCATTGCCAACATACATACGGGCCGCACCATGATCCGTAGTTAGCGGCATTTGCAGATAAGCCCTTCCGGCAAATATTACAAAGCCAATGCGATCATTTTCCATTTTGTCCATGAGGCGATTCACTAACACTTTAGCTCTTTCAAGGCGGTTGGGCTTCATGTCTTCGGCCATCATGCTTTTACTAACATCAAGTGCAATCATTACATCAATACCCTGGCGATTTACTTTTTCAACCTGTGTCGCTGATTGAATGTTTGCAGCGGCTAGCACAACGCCTAAAAAAGCGAGCCCAAGCAAACCAAATTTTATTGCAAATTTTTGAGAGGAATAATTTCTGATTAATTGCGTGACCAGTTTTTCATCGCCAATTTTTTTTGCAGTTGTCTTTTTCCACCGCAGAACGGCGTAAAACATATAAATCATCAGCGGCAAAAATGCCAGCCCGGGTAAATATTCAATATGTTCAAATCTGATCAAGGTGAATGGATCGTTTGCTGGTATAATCCAGTTGCAAATAAAGAGCCAATTTCCACAGAAAAATTGTTTGCAGCGGGATTACATTTTTCCTTTAAAAAATCCCATTTGCGTAAGGATGCCTGTAAGTATATTTTTTCGAATTGAAACTATATCTGCGTCCGTATCAGGCGTTTCGATATTGAGGACAAAAAAATATGGATGTCGGCTTTCTTCTATCCATCCGACCATCCATCCGATTGAATGTCCCTGTTCATTAAAACCCCACCCTGTTTTGTATGATAATCTGTAATTGGCATTGTCTTCCTGGATCATCATGTTCCTAACGACCTGCATTACGCGCTTTTGAAAGGGCAGCTGATCGAAGTATAATTTTTTCATAAGTCCAAGCTGTTCATCAGGAGAAATTTTCAGGGAATTATCCAGCCAGAAACTGTCAATATGCGTCCCAATTTTCATATTACCATATTTAACTGAGTCAAGCCACATTTGCATCGTATCCCGTCCAATCCTCCGGGCAATCTCCTGGAAATGCGGGACTGATGAGAATTTGAATGCCTGTCCAACAGTCAGGTCCTGGTTCCAATTCGCATTCTTTCTTGTAATGCCGTCCCACTTTATTACGGTGCTATCATCAACTACCCTGCCTGTTTGCATGGCAATTAATGAATTCATGATTTTAAAAGTGGAAGCAGGTAAAAATCGTGCAGTGTCTCTTTGAATATTATAGATCGTGAATTCGGCCCGCACGTTATCAAACATTGCGAAACATCCATCAACCTTATTATCATCAAAAAAATTTTTGAGCGAGTTGTCTTGTTTTACGTTGTTTAAAGAACAGGAAGAGGTAATGCCAACAATGATCAACTGAGTAATTAGGGTTAAATGGCGTCTTGAGAAATGCATTATAGTTGAAGGTTAAAAGTTCAAGGTTCAGGGTTCAAAAAAAACGAAAGTTGAAAGTTGAACATTTCAAGAACCTTGAACACTGAACGCTGAACTTTGAACTTTGAAGTTTCTTAAAAATCAGATGTTTTTAACTTTTTACAGTTTCCTTTAGTACCCCAAGTTCTTTTCCCACTTTTGTAAAAGCTGCTATGGCTTTATCAAGATGTTGCTGGTCGTGCGCCGCACTTAACTGCACACGAATTCTTGCCTGTCCCTTTGCAACAACAGGAAAGAAAAATCCGATTACATAAATTCCTTCTTCGAGAAGTCTGGCAGCCATTTTCTGGGCAAGAACTGCATCGTACAACATGATCGGAACAATTGGGTGATCTCCTGGTTTTATGTCGAATCCGGCTTCTGTCATTTTTTTGCGGAAGTATTTGGTATTCGAGTCCAGCTTATCGCGCAATTCTGTCGTTTCGCTTAGCATATCCAGTACAGCGATGGATGCCCCAACGATGCTTGGTGCCAGCGTGTTTGAAAAAAGGTATGGCCTGGATCTCTGGCGAAGCATTTCAATTACCTCTTTTCTTCCACTGGTAAATCCGCCAGAAGCGCCGCCTAATGCTTTCCCGAGAGTGCCTGTAATGATATCGATCCTTCCCATTACCCCACGATATTCGTGGGTACCTCTTCCTGTTTTTCCAAGAAAACCGCTTGAGTGGCATTCATCAATCATAACAGCGGCATCATATTTATCAGCGAGATCACAAATTTTGTCCAGCTGAGCAATGGTTCCATCCATGCTAAAGGAGCCATCTGTTACTATGATTCTGCTTCTTGCACCCTGTGCTTCTTTCAGTTTAGATTCCAGATCTGCCATATTATTATGATCGTAACGGAATCTTTGTGCCTTGCAAAGTCTCACTCCATCAATAATAGAAGCATGGTTCAGTGCATCCGAAATGATAGCATCTTCTTCTCCAAACAATGGTTCAAAAACGCCACCGTTTGCATCGAAAGCTGCTGCATATAAAATCGTGTCTTCAGTGCCGAGAAATTTTGAAATCTTTTGTTCCAGCTCCTTATGGATATCCTGCGTACCACATATGAATCTCACGCTACTCATTCCATAACCACGATGGTCAATGTATTTTTTTGCAGCTTCCAGAACTTTTGGATGGGATGACAGACCCAAATAATTATTCGCACAGAAATTCAAAACGGTCCTGCCCCTTCCGTTATCTCCAGCAGTAGAAACCCGGATTTCGGCTCCCTGTGGACTTTCAATGATCCTTTCTGATTTGAAAAGACCAGAATTCCTGATTTCTTCCAGCTCTTTCTGAAGGCGGCTAACCAATTTCTCATTCATATTTTTCTGTTTATGGAATCACAAACCTACGAGGTTTTAAAAAAAGTTCTGGGGAATTGTAACATTTTGAGGTAGAAAGTAGTCATATAGATTGTGCCGGTTTAGCTAAATTTTAAGGGAAATTAACAGGTAATACTTGCAACTGGCCGGATATACTTTTAATTTCGAAATGTTTTTCAGGGAGGCAAGAATTATGAAACGGAAATCTTACATCAAAATGTTGATACTTGGCCTGGCAATATTAGGCTATGCTGCTTTGCTAAGCTATTCTTCAAGTAAAATTGAGGCATCTCGCCAAAAAGAAATTTGCTCAAATAAATGCAGCCAGGATAGTGACAAAAAGGTGGAATCTTCATTCCCTTTTTTGGAATCCTTAACAAGACATTTCTTAGATTTGAGTCAATAAATAGATAAAGGGTATAGAAAAAATCTACAAAAGATGCCCGGCATTTTCTAATGCCGGGTTTTTTATTGCTATTTCTTCAATCTTAAAGAAATTGATAATCAATTGACAGTCATGATAATAAACTGCTATGTTTTTCATCTCCGGGCTATCCGCATAAAACTTTAATTGATTCATGGCGATTTGTAACATTTGAGGTCGCCGTCCGTATAACTTATAAAGAAACAAGGATTAGAGAAGTAATTTTACGGATATAACTGCCAAGACTGTATGACCGATAGAGAATATAATGACTGTGTGAAGCTTTATGCGGACAATGTTTACAGGTTCATCCTGAAAAACCTCCGTAATGAAGAAGATGCCAGGGATGTAATTCAATCAGCTTTTGAAAAAATGTGGCGCAACCGGGAAACGGTTGACAATGAAAGGAGCAAATCATACCTCTTTACTGTTGCCTATAATCAAATGATTGACCATATCAGGAAGGTAAAGAGAGTGACGCTTAAGGAGGAATTTAATGATGAGGCAAAAGTTTCAGATAAACCGCAACACAACGCAAAACGGATTTTGGAAATAGCTCTTGGAAGGTTGAACGAAACACAAAGGTCGCTGGTGATGCTGAAAGATTATGAAGGCTATTCATACGACGAAATTGGAAAAATCACCGGACTCAGTGAGAGCCAGGTAAAAGTTTATCTGCATCGGGCGAGGGTGCAGTTAAAGGAATTTCTGGTCAAAATGGAAAATGTAATCTGAAATGGGATTGAATCATATGAATGTGAATTTTATTGAGGAACAGGGTTAACTGAATTAAATATCATGAACATTAACAGAAATAATTACGAAGAATTTTTCCTGCTGTACGTAGATAACGAACTGAGTGCGGCTGAACGCAGGGCTGTGGAAGAATTCGTGGGTCAAAATCCTGACCTGAGCGAAGAATGGGAGACTTATTTGCAAACAAAGCTTATTGCAGATGATCATATTTCTTTCCCTGATAAAAACATTCTTTTCAGGGATTCTTCCGAAATCACTTTAGCTAATTATGAAGAATATCTGCTCTCCTATGTTGATGGAGAATTGAATAACAATGATAAAAGGCTGGTAGAAGATTTCCTGGTTGCAAATCCTAAGCTGCAATCTGAATTGGAATGGATGAAGAGAGCTAAACTGGATCCTGCTGATGAAATGGTATTTGCTGACAAGCAATTATTGTATAGAAAAGAAGAAACTGCCGTAAGATTAGTGGTTATGAGATGGTGGCGTGTTGCAGCAGCTGCGAGTGTAATCTTAATGGCAGGATTATTCTGGCTTAATACTTCGAATCGTTTGGCAAATTCCAGTGGACCGATTGTAGCAAGTACCGATAAAAAGAATTCAGGTGCAAAATCAGGGGAAATAAAAACTTCCGGTATCAATGATAATAATTCAAAGGATAAGTCTTCTGTAAAGGAATCAACAGAAAATGCGGGCCAGATTGCTGCTGTAAATGAAAACAGGACTAATCCAAAGAAATCAAAAGAAATCAGTAAGGTTAGAGAAGAAAAGAGTGTGAAAAATGATGAACCACAAGCTGAAAACAAAGCCGTGGCTGCAGTAGAAACCAATAATCTTCCTAAAATTGAAACTGTTCCTAACACTGATGCGAGTAATACAGTTGCAGTAAGAGAGCAGGCTCAAACTAAAATTGGACCCACAATCATAGATGTTACTTCTTCCAAAGAAGAAACAAATAATCTTGCTTCAAATGCAGTTTATACAAATGACCAGGGTGTAACATATCTCGAAACAGATGGTTCTGATAAAAAACCCAAAGGAAAAATCAGGACTTTATTCAGAAAAGCTGCACGTTTTGTGGACCGCGTTACAAATCCCGAGTTTGATGAAAAAAAATCTGTAGTGAGAGTGGCTAATATTCAACTGAGCACCCAATAAACCAAATATAAAATAAGGAAACAATGAAGAAAGCGTATCTGATAATGCTCGGCATTATGGTAGGCATGACAGGACTGGCACAAACGGACACTACTGGCAAACAAAATCCGTCCCCTGAATCATCTGACACAATCCGCGTGGGAAGTATCATCATCCTCAAGAAAGGAGGCTACAACGATGAAGGTCACTATTACAAAAGATCATATAAAAAGGATAGAATCACTACTAACTGGGTGATACTTGACTTTGGAATTTCAACATTCAATGATCGTACTGACTACAGTTCTCCGGAAGCTCAAACCTTTGTTAGGAATAATAATGGAAATCCTCCGGCAAACAAAGGTGATTTTAGCACGAAGACTAAATTGTCGAACGTGAATATCTGGCTCTTTATGCAGAGAATGAGTTTGTACAAAAACATCATTAACCTGAAATACGGATTTGGAATCGAAATGAACAACTACTATTACAAATCAAATATCAGGTACGTTGAAAATTTCAATACAGAACCTAATGATTATGTAATAAGAGATACAGTTGACTTTTCGAAAGATAAACTTGCAGCTGATTACATCACGGTACCATTCATGGTGAACATTAATACAAATCCTAACGGCAGACATGGCGGACTCATGTTCAGCTTCGGTGTAAGTGCGGGGTATTTGTACAGTTCCAGAAACAAATTGAAAAGTGATGAATTTGGAAAGCAAAAAAATAAAAATGATTTCAACTTAAATCACTGGAAACTTGCCTATGTAGCGGAAGTAGGTTTAGGACCAGTAAAATTATACGGCTCATATGCCATGCAGCCTCTGCATGAATACGGAGTGAAGCAATATCCATATAATATTGGAATTCGCTTCAGTAGCTGGTAACTCTCTCGGTTTACAGTTTTCTCTATGTTGTTGAACAGCCTCCCGATTCTTCGGGAGGTTTTTGTTTCACGCCGGTCTGAACGAGTCTTCTGGCCTTTCTTCGCCATAGCTTCGCGATGGTCCCGAACGCAAAGTCGCAGCAATTAAAAAACATTTGTTAATTAATTCATCAATGATAAATACGGCTTTGATTTTGAAGGAAAGAGAAACGTTAAAAGATATACCCATCAGAAAATATTTCAAACGATGTTTTCGTTTGAAGTTCAAAGGAAAAAACCAGTTATGATTCCGTCCTCCACCCGATTCGCAGTGTGTGTACTTGCTCTTGCAAGCTTTGGCTTTAAGCCCACTAACAATTTTGGTTTTACTGGTAAAATTGTTTCTGCAGATACCAGCTCAAAAAAATTAAATCATGCACATCCTAATACCCCAAGTGGAGGGCAATATAAAGTTGTGATAGATAAATCAGACTATGAGCTGAATGTTTACGATGAAGATGGCTGGCTTGCAACTTATCCTGTTGTATTTGGAAACAAAGACCAGGAAGATAAAAAAATGGAAGGCGACAGACTCACTCCAGATGGTACTTTCAAAATAATTGGAAAAAAAATTCACAAGCAGTGGGGCAAATTTTTAACCCTGGATTATCCTACATCTGAGAGCTACGAAAGATTCAACGAAAGAAAAGCTGAAGGATTAATTCCAAAAAATGCAAAGATTGGAGGTGGCATCGGTATTCATGGAACGAGACCCAATGAAGAATGGGTAATTGATAAATTCATAAACTGGACCAGCGGTTGCATTTCCGTTCGTTATAGCGACATGGATGAATTGTACGATATGCTACCCGTGGGCACCACTGTAGTCATTCAACCGTAATACAATTTTCTCCCCGGCTTTTATTCACGACAATTGCGCAGATGGTTCATTTATCATGAATCAATGATCATCTTTTTCTAATTTGCTTTCTGTTAGTTTTTGGGATTAACATACCTCTAAATCCCAACTCCCAAGCGGCTTTCAGCGTATACTATGCATTGCCTGAGCAGCGAAAAAGGCATTTTATTCGTATCTTAGAAGGGTAATTTCCAAACACAATCCGTACATGTGAAAGCATAGCGGACTCTATGAAAATCCCACACCGCCTGCCGTGGGGTTTTCTTTTTTTTGCAGTTCTCTCTACAATTTTCCTCCTTTGATTTCTTCCACTACTCCAGGATCAAGCAGCGTGGTCGTATCACCAAGATTTTTCAATTCACCCTCTGCAATCTTTCGCAATATGCGTCGCATAATTTTCCCACTTCTCGTTTTAGGCAATCCTTTTACAAATTGAATCTTGTCGGGCCTCGCAATGGGTCCTATAATACGAGCCACAGTTGCACTAATATCTTTTCGCGCCAGATCATCATCACTATGATGGCCTGTATAAATTACATAAGCATAAATGCCCTGGCCTTTTATATCGTGCGGATATCCTACAACGGCACTTTCTACCACACCTGAGTGCATATTGATTGCATTTTCAACTTCTGCGGTTCCAATTCTATGTCCGCTTACATTCAAAACATCATCAACCCTTCCCGTAATACGATAGAATCCATTTTCATCGCGCAAAGCGCCATCACCTGTAAAATATAAATTAGGATAGGTTGCAAAATAATTAGTGCGACAGCGCTCATGATCGCCATAAGTGGTTCGAATGATGGAAGGCCAGGGTTGCTTAATGCAGAGATTTCCTCCAACACTATTGCCCTCAATTTCCTTTCCATTTTCATCAACAAAAATTGGCTCGACACCTGGCATCGGCAAAGTTGCAAATGATGGTTTGGCCGGAGTTATTCCTGCAAGATTCGAAATCATCGTGCCACCTGTTTCAGTTTGCCACCAGGTGTCAACTATCGGGCATTTTTTCTTACCTATATGTTCATCATACCAGTGCCATGCTTCTTCATTGATAGGTTCACCAACGGTACCTAATACCCGAAGTGATGAGAGATTCTTCCCTTTCAATGGATCCAATCCGAAGCCCATTAAACTACGGATAGCCGTAGGTGCCGTATACAAAATATTAACCCTGAACTTATCCACGATATCCCAAAACCTTCCCGCATCGGGCCATGTTGGAATGCCTTCAAACATTAATGATGTGGCGCCAGCACTCAACGGTCCGTAGACTATATAACTATGTCCTGTGATCCATCCAATGTCCGCAGTACAAAAATGAATTTCACCAGGTTTATACTGGAACACGTTTACAAATGTGTAGGTGGTATAAATCATATAGCCTGCACAGGTGTGGACCACTCCCTTCGGTTTGCCCGTTGATCCTGAAGTATACAGGATAAACAACATGTCCTCTGCATCCATTTCTTCCGCATCACAGGTTTGATCGCCCTGACTTTCTACTTTCAAAATTTCATCTTCCCACCAAACATCCCTTCCCTTAATCATACTAATGGGAGTGCGTGTTCGGGTGTACACTATAACTTTTTTTACAAAGGGACATGCAATTAATGCATCATCAATCACAGATTTGAGCGGAATATCTTTTGCACCACGAAAGGCTCCATCACAGGTAACAATAAATTCGGCCTTTGCATCCTGCAGTCTGTCTGCAATACTTTGCGCAGAAAATCCTCCAAAAATTACTGAGTGAATGGCTCCGATCCTTGCACATGCCAATACTGCAATGGCCAGTTCAGGAATCATCCCCATATAAATACAAACCCTGTCGCCTTTTTTTACGCCATTGTTTTTTAAAACATTTGCAAACTGACAAACCTTATTATAGAGTTGTTTGTAAGTAATCGTTCTCGAATGATCTTCGGGATTATTGGGCTCCCAAATAATTGCCGGTTTGTCTCCCAGTTTTTCCAAATGACGATCCAGACAATTTTCTGTAATATTTAATTTCCCACCCTGGAACCATTTCACGTTAGGTTCTGAAAAATTCCATTCCAAAACCTTATCCCATTTTTTTCTCCAGGCAAAATTTTTGGCTATATCTCCCCAAAATCCTTCGGGATCCTGAATACTTTTCTTGTAAACTTCCTTGTATTCATCATAACTCTTAATCTGGTAAGGGTAAGACATAATCGTTTTGTTTATTGAGGGATGTTTTTTAGGATGCTAAAATTAATTACATTCATCCAATATTAGCCCTATCATTCAAATGTCTTCAACCAAATCTATCTGGAAAGTAATAGGCGCCTCTTCCGTCGGAACTTTAATTGAATGGTACGATTTTTACATTTTCGGAAGTTTAGCAACTGTTATAGCCAATCAATTTTTTCCTAAATCAAATCCTACAGCTGCGCTTCTGTCCACGCTTGCGACATTTGCGGCTGGATTTATAGTGCGCCCATTTGGAGCCCTTGTTTTTGGAAGACTGGGAGATCTAATTGGAAGAAAATATACTTTTCTTCTCACTTTAATCATTATGGGAACTTCCACTTTTGCGATCGGACTGGTTCCCGGATATGAAAAAATCGGATTTTTTGCTCCAATCATAGTTTTATTATTGAGGCTCTTGCAAGGGCTTGCACTCGGAGGAGAATATGGAGGTGCGGCTACTTATGTTGCCGAACACTCTCCATCAAACAAACGCGGTTATTATACTTCCTGGATTCAAACCACTGCAACGCTTGGCCTATTTCTATCGCTGGGTGTCATCCTTATTACAAGGCATGGATTAGATGACAATCTGCAAAAGTCAATCGTGAAATTTAATGACTGGGGCTGGAGAATTCCTTTTCTTGTGTCGATCGTGCTGGTGATTGTGTCAGTATATATCCGCCTCAAAATGCAGGAATCGCCTTTGTTTGCAAAAATTAAGTTGGAAGGAAAAATTTCAGTAAACCCTTTGAAAGAAAGTTTTGGTCACAAAGCTAATTTGAAAATGGTTTTGCTGGCATTATTTGGTGCTACAATGGGACAGGGTGTTGTTTGGTATACGGGCCAATTCTACGCTCAAAGTTTTATTGAAACAGTTTGTAAAATAGATTTCGAACAATCCAGGACCATTTTAATTTGGGCCATCATATTTGCAACTCCTTTCTTCGTCGTTTTTGGAGGATGGAGCGATAAAATCGGCAGAAAATGGATCATGCTCGCAGGAATGTTGCTGGCCATTTTTTCGTATAGAAGTATTTACCAACGATTTCTTGATATAAGCAGTCCGACCGAATTTCAAAAGTCTTCCCTTGTTTCTACAGGCGAGCCTTCAATAAAAAAAGAAAAAGTAAAAGAAGATTCAGTAATTACCACGAGTTTACTGAAGACGTTTGAGAATGGAGCATCTTACAAAGAATCTCATTCGGATACTTTATTCGCAAATGCATCAAAACAGGCATCGCATTCTCCAACTATGTACCTGGAAAAAAAATTGGCGAAGCCTGCATACTGGATGTTTGTATTACTGGTATTTGTACAGATTATTTTTGTTACAATGGTGTATGGTCCCATCGCGGCATTCCTTGTTGAACTATTTCCAACAAAAATCAGGTATACATCCATGTCATTGCCCTATCATATTGGAAATGGCGTTTTCGGAGGACTTACACCATTCATCGCGTTATTGCTCACAACAATTTATACCGGAAATAAACTGGTTGGACTTACCTACCCTATAATAATTGCGGGAATTTGTTTTGTAATCGGACTACTTTATGTGAGTAATAAAATTGATACTGACGTAAGCGACTAAGTGATTTTTTCAAAAATTTTAAAATATGAACCAGCTAAAAAAAATATTGGGAATTGTTTGGATGCTCCTCGGTCCAATAGCAATTTATTACCTGGTGAAAACGGCTGCATCCGAAATTTCTAAGAAACCGGTAATAGATACCAAAGTTCAATGGGCTGTATTTATAGTCATATTTATTCCAATCGCAATTGGTATGGTAATTTTTGGTTGGTATGCATTAAAAGGTGAATACAATTCTCTCCCTCAAAAATCTGACGATTTGAAATAATGAAAATCGTTTAAGCAGATTTTGATTCATAAAATTTAATAGCTATATCATCTCTAATTTTTGTCTAATCCTTCGTTTGCCGTAGGTTTGCGCTATGTCTGTTGAAGTCAGCAATCTCACCAAAACCTTTGGTGAACAAAAAGCTGTAAATAATATTTCCTTCAAAGTA
>PSRI01000065.1 GCA_003175935.1 Bacteroidota bacterium | reverse complement strand
TAAATTGAGACCGCCACAGTGCGGAGTAGAAATATGAGTACAATTACAATTACAGCCGCAGATATAAACAAACTGCGTCAAATGACGGGAGCAGGGATGATGGATTGCCGTAAGGCCCTTACTGAAACAAATGGTGATTTTGAAGAAGCTATTGATTGGCTTCGTAAAAAAGGAGCCAAAGTTGCAGCACTTCGTGGAGATCGCGAGGCTAAAGAAGGTGTTGTGATCGCTAAAACTACACCTGATAATAAAACAGGGATTGCTGTTTGTGTAAGCTGCGAAACTGATTTCGTGAGTAAGAATGCAGACTTCGTTGCATTTGCACAAAGCATTGCTGACGCCGCTATCAACAATAAAGTAAGCAGTATTGACGAACTGAATAAAATCTCCATCAACGGTGCTAAAATTGCTGATCTGGTAAATGACAAATTAGCCAGCATTGGTGAAAAAATTGGTATCAGCAAATTTGAAAGAGTTGATGCTCCATATGTAGCGTCCTACATTCATGGTGCATATCGCATCGGTGTATTGGTTGGAATGAATAAAGAAGCAGCTGACGCTGGAAAAGATATCGCTATGCAAATTGCTGCGATGAATCCGGTGGCTGTTGATGCTGATTCAGTTCCACCTGCTACAGTTGAGAGAGAAAAAGCAATCGTTACAGATCAAATTAAGAACGATCCAAAAATGGCAGGAAAACCCAATGAGATGATTGAGAAAATCGCAATGGGTAAATTGAATGCATTTTTCAAAGAGAATACACTGGCTGGCCAGGCTTTCGTAAAAGACAATACAAAGAGCGTTAGCGAATATCTGAAAAGCGTAGACGCCGATCTCAAAGTAACTGAATTTAAAAGAGTCCAGTTAGGATAATATTTAAGAAAGAGAGCAAATCGCTCTCTTTTTTTTGTCCATACTTTTCTATGGTCCATAAAGCTAACTTGGTTGGTAAGATCAAAAAGTCTTTTCTTTGCACTGCCAGCCAGTAAAGCCTGCTGAATTTGACAGCTGACCCTGGTGGGGAAACAACATTCACTTCGAAATAAAATCAAACCAGTCGGAATTACATGCAGCCAAAATACAAGCGAATTCTACTCAAGTTATCCGGTGAATCATTGATGGGTAGCAGGAATTATGGAATGGATCCCGAAGTATTGACTCAATACGCAGAAGACATTAAAGGTATTAGGGAACTGGGAGTGGAAGTGGCGGTAGTTATTGGTGGAGGAAATATTTACAGAGGAATGAATGAAGCCGCAACAGGAATTGAACGTGCTCATGGTGACTATATGGGAATGCTGGCAACAGTTATAAATGGAATGGCACTTCAGGCGGCACTCGAAAAAATTGGTGTATACACAAGGTTGCAAAGTGCTATTAAAATGGAACAAATTGCCGAGCCTTATATACGTCGCAGGGCAATTCGCCACCTTGAAAAAATGCGCGTTGTTATATTCGGTGCCGGAACAGGAAATCCATATTTCACAACAGACACTGCAGGTTCTCTGCGTGCCATTGAAATTCAGGCAGACGTGATTTTGAAAGGCACACGCGTAGACGGAATCTACGATTCGGACCCTGAAAAAAATCCCCGGGCTAAAAAGTTTGAAACCATATCATTCAAAGAGTGTATCGACAAAAACCTTCGCGTCATGGATATGACCGCCTTTACTCTTTGTATGGAAAATAACCTTCCTATAATAGTCTTCGACATGAACAAATCAGGAAATCTTGAAGATTTGGTTATGGGCAAGAAAGTAGGCACCCTGGTTACCGGATAAAGGTTACCATTAACTCCACTCGTTATTATTGAAACCCGGAACCGTTTTAATGGAAAATATATCATTTAACGGGCATTTTCACCATAGCACCCCTTTGCAGTTGTCACCTGAATAGGTTAAATTTATTCATTACCTCATAATTCTCCCCTTGGAACAAACCCATTAAAGCTCGAATCCGCCTGGAATTTCCCTCCAGGTGAAGTTTCTATTTTGAATCTTAATTCGATTGCTATGCTATTACAATTCAGTTTTTCAGGTTTGTTTAATTCGTTTTTATCCGAAACACTTGTTCTCCTTGTCCTGGCATTTTTCCTGGGCTACTTTGTGCACACCCTTATTTCTTCAAAACGGGAGCCAAAGAAAATCGTTCCTGTAAAAGAAGAACGCAACCCTTATGAAATTCAAATGCTGGAACTTACTAACAAATACCAGGTTTCTGCAACGAATCACGAAAAGTCCATCAATGAATTCAAATTGAAATTGCAGTCAGCCGAAGACAGGGCCAATACATTTCTGAGTCAGCACCAATCGATGAAGCAGGAACTCGATGCAATCAGGGCGGACTCAAAACAATGGACAGACAGAATTGGAAAAATGCGGGAAGAAAAAGATGAATTATTTATAAAGTTGCAGGCCAGTGAAAAAAATCTTCGTCATTTTGAATCGCAATACGAGCAATTAAATAGTGAAATACAGGCTCATGGTCATGCAGAAGACTGGCACAGGAAATACAATGACCTCATCAATGAAAAAGAAAAATCCAAGAGTGAATCGCAAAAGTTGCGTGAGATGATTGATGCGAGGGATAAAAGGATTATTGATTTATTGAGTAAGGACGCGCTCGCCAAGGATTTTAGAAATCGTTATGAAGAATCATTAAAGGAAAATGGTGCTTTAAATGCGCGCATTTCTGAAATGGAGAATCTGCTCAGCAAGAGTAACGGACTACAAAGTCAACTGGAAGATGAGCATAATACTCTTCAGCGTAAAATGGCCCTCCTTCAAAAAGAATCTAATGAATTACAGGAAAGGTTGAAAACAATTCCAAAGGCGCAGGCAGATGATTCCAAACTTTTGGAAGCGAAAAAAACGCTGGACCAATTAATTCAGAATAACAGTGTTTTAGAAATGAATTTTAAATCGCTTAGCCTGGAGCGTGATGGGCTTCTCGATGAATTGCAAAAACTCAGAAATTCTTCTATGCTTTCCCATGATGCACGTAGCGAGGCCGAAAAAGCAGGTTAAAAGGAATCTAATCATATTGGCCCCGTCACGAATAATCGTGACGGGACTTTTTTTATATGGGATGCATGATCGAAATTTGCATGCAAATAAGGTATTATGTCCACATCGATAGGAGATATCAGGAAAGACTATAAAAAAGCATCTCTTTCAGAATCCGATGTTGATTCAGATCCGATAAAACAATTTCAAAGTTGGTGGAGTGAAGCGCTTAGTTCGCAAATAGAAGAGGTAAATGCAATGACACTGGCAACTTCATCGCTGGATGGGGTGCCTTCTGCAAGAATTGTATTACTTAAAGGGTTCGATGAAAGGGGCTTTACTTTTTTTACAAATTATAATAGCTACAAGGGTCAACAATTAGTTGAAAATCCAAGGGCATGTTTGGTATTTTTTTGGAAAGAACTTGAGCGGCAGGTACGCATTACCGGTTTAGTTTCCAAAGTAAGCGGAGAAGAGAGTGATGCCTATTTTAAAGAAAGACCCCAGGGAAGCAGGCTCGGAGCATGGGCCTCGCCTCAGAGCGAAGTGATTTTGAATCGGGAATGGCTCGAGAAAACTGAAAAAGACTTTGAAATCAAATACAAAGGAAAAGAAATTCCAAGACCTCCGCACTGGGGAGGGTATATTGTACGTCCCGTAACTATTGAGTTTTGGCAAGGCAGGGCCAATCGTCTCCATGACCGCATTCAATATACTCTTCAGGAAGATGGAATCTGGCTTATTGAGCGATTGGCTCCTTAATTTCTCAAATCAGATTGCTGATTGATTACCCTTTTTTCGCAGATTTTTTTGCAGCAGCTTTTTTAGCCTGACCTGGTCTTGCAACTCTTGACTTACCGAAAGAGCCTTTGAAGATTTTTCCTTTTTTGGTTTTTTTATCACCTCTACCCATAATAGTAATTGAAATTGTGAATATTTATTTATGCCGGAACATAAAAGCAAGATGCAATAGAGCATCTTGCTTTCAATACGTTGAAGAATGAATTATAACTTGGCAGATAATTCTTTACCAGCTTTGAAGCGAGCAACTTTCTTAGCCTTAATTTTAATTACGGCACCAGTTTGAGGGTTACGGCCATTACGCGCAGCACGCTTAGATACGGAAAAAGTACCAAAGCCCACGAGAGTAACTTTACCGCCACCTTTCAAAGTTTTTGTTACAGCTTCAACAAAAGAATCCAAAGCGGAGTTAGCCTGGGTTTTAGTAACGCCGGCATCGTCGGCAATTTTAGTAATCAATTCAGCTTTGTTCATAGTAGAGCGTTTTTAATTTTATAACAGGCGACAAATATAGAGGGTTTTTACAACCAACAAAAAATTTTTGATGAAAATTATTGCACAATGAATCAGCCAGAATCCGCATCCCGTAAGGATTGCAGCGTTTTCCAAAAAAGCACTTATATAATATTAAATTTTCAATCTGCAGAAGTAGTTGTAATTGCAGAAATTGTAATAATGTAAATAAAAATGAAGTTGAAACTGCAGGAAGAAACCAATATAGCGAATTTTTTATTCGGATAAAGTTAATTTTTCCTTTTCTCACACTTCATCCACAACCTGCATTACAGTTGCAAATGAAATCATTTTATCACCCCAGTTTTCAATTTCCTTTTGTCGTATATATCCGCTGAAATTATCTTTAAATTGATGATAGTTAAATACTGTTGGAGTGAAATATTGCACGGCATAAGTGGGACCATCGGTCTCTTCAACTTCGAGTAGCCTTACCAGTCTGTGATGCGTAAACATTCCTGTATTTAGTGTTTCCGGAATATGAACGCTATTCATCCATTGCAACCAATCTTCATGAATGGACCAGTCTACCTGTATTGTTACATTATAAATGATCATCAGAATTTTTTACCGGGATTAAGCAATTTCTACATAAACCGGGCAATGATCACTATGCTTGATATCGGGATAAATATCGGCGTTTTTGATTCTCTTTTTGAGATTTTGAGTGGCATTGATATAGTCGATTCTCCATCCTTTATTTTGAGCCCTCACAGAAGGAAATCTCTGACTCCACCAGGAATAGCGATGCGGCTCGGGATGATGCAGTCGGAAAGTGTCGAGCCAGTCATTATCAAAAAATTTATCCATCCACGCACGCTCCTCCGGTAAAAAGCCGGATGAATTTTTATTTCCTTTTGGATCATGAATATCTATTTCCTTGTGTGCAATATTATAATCTCCGCAAAGTACCAGTCTTGGATATTTATCTTTAAGTTGATTAAGATAGCCGTTGAAATCTTCAAGCCACTGGTATTTGAACATTTGTCTCTCATCTCCTGATGTACCCGAAGGAAAGTATGCATTGATTAGCCGAATATCCCCGAAGTCGAGTTGAATAACGCGACCTTCACTATCGCTTAGCGCATGAGCATGACCGTATTCAACATGATCCGGTTTAATCTTTGTAAATACCGCCACTCCGCTATATCCTTTTTTCTCTGCTGAAAACCAGTAATCGTGAAAACCAAGGTCGGTTATTTTTTTATGGTCAACGTTGTCTTTATTTGCTTTGGTTTCCTGAACGCAAATAATGTCGGCAGGATCGGTTTTCAACCAGTCCAAAAATCCTTTATTGATAGCAGCCCTTATGCCATTTACATTGTAAGATATAATTCTCATGGCCCTGTTTCGATTTAGGATTTGCAATTTACATACAATCCATTTACAATAAGCCCATTAAAATTCGTCTATCGAAAACAGTAACTGGAACTGCCGTGGTAAATAAAAAGAGAGGTGCAAAAATGCGCTCACGCAAATAATGAAATGATTCTACATTAAATTTTAAGCTAAGATCGCAGGAGATTAATGTATTTTCTTTCCCATGGGGAAGGTGCCACCTAAATTCAGAATCATCTCGTATGTTCCAAAAGCGTGTTTTGCAGTTCCCGAATAGATCTTGAGGTTAGAGTATCTCGCATAATCCAGCTTATTGCAATACTCGAGATAAATGTATTTCGCGAAAGTAAATCTGAAAGCAGCTTCAAGTCCTACGTTCCAACCTCCAAATTGAAAATGAGGATCATTTGCATGCCCGAAGAAACTATTTTCAACATGGGGAATCACCGGACCTATACCCGCTTTGCCGAGGAAATCAATTTTAAACGCCTGATTTTTTTTGGTGGTGTAAACGTTCATGCGTTTAACTATGTTGAAGAGAAGAAAATTGGCACCGTTATTCAGGTAGTAATAAAATCCATTGGCCTGGGAGAAAACTACAGAACTATCAACTGCCCTGCCATTTAGTGTTCCTTTGATAGCTGCGTTTTGACCGTCGGAGAAAATGAATTTGGTGTGGTCGAAATTGATTTCGAAACCAAGGCCCTTTTTTTTATTGAAGAAATAACCAATTCTGTAATTGTATTGAGGGATTGTGAAATCCTTATTTAGTATCTCATCGTCCCACCCCTTGCGGTCGTGACCTTTAATATTTCTGAAACTGTAATTATTCTGGAGTTCGGGCTGGTTTACATAAACATTACTTCGGGTATACCATTCGGTATTATATCCCCACGAAAAATAAAACTCTCCCTTTCTTTCTGATTGGGTTTGAGCTTGAATAGTACCAGTCGACAATGTATATGCCAGTGCAAATAATGCCAGGCCTCGTAAAAAAACCATGCTGAGAGTCAATTTTTATACGGTACAGTATTCAAAGTAAGAACTGCAACAATTATCATTTCACAAAAGTGAAAAGCTAACGACAAAGCCGATCTTTCATTTGATCCTGCAACACAAAAAGTAGATAGTCAAAAAAATTCTGGCAAATTTAGCTATAGAATGGATTCAAAAATGCAAAGCGCCTAAATATCATATTCTAGATTAGGTCTCAGCCACCTTTCTACTTCTTCAATAGCCATGCCTTTTCTTTGGGCATAATCTTCAATCTGATCTTTTAGCACTTTTCCAATTCCGAAATACTGGCTCCTGGGATGTGAAAAATACCATCCACTCACTGATGATGCGGGGTACATTGCCAAAGATTCAGTTAGCTCAATACCAGCATGTTTTGTGGCATCCAGCAAGGCAAATAGCTTATACTTCTCCGTATGGTCAGGGCAGGCCGGATATCCGGGTGCCGGACGTATTCCGATATAATCCTCCTTGATAAGTTCCTCATTAGTGAAATGCTCAGTTTTGGCATAACCCCAAAATTCCTTCCTCACTCTTTCGTGTAACCGCTCTGCAAAAGCTTCTGCGAGCCTGTCGGCCAGGGCCTGTAGAATGATCTTATTATAATCGTCGTGTTGTTCCTGGAATTTTTTGATATGTGGTTCGATGCCATGTATAGAAACAGCAAATCCACCAATATGGTCCTGAAATTCTTTTGAAGGTTTTATGAAATCAGCCAGGCTGATATTTGGCTGATCGGCTGCCTTTTTGATTTGCTGGCGCAGGAATTCAAGATTAACTGTGGAATTTCCATTTTTCAATTCTATTGTATCATCATCAGTGGCAGTTGCAGGCCAAAATCCAATAACTCCTTTTGCAGTGAGCCATTTTTCCTGTATTATTTTTTTTAATAAGGCGCGGGCATCATTATATAGTTTCGTTGCTTCTGAACCAACTTTTTCGTCTTTCAAAATCTGCGGAAACTTGCCATGCAATTCCCACGCAATAAAAAATGGTTGCCAGTCAATATATTTTGCAAGCTCTTCCAAATCATAATGATCAAAAACAATGGTTCCTGTTTGCGAAGGTGCGGGAGCATTGTAATCGCTCCAGTCAATTTTTACTTTATTTTTCCTGGCGTCTTCGATCGACAGAAATTGCTTCACCGATTTTTTATTCTCGAAATCAGTTTTAAGTTTTTGATATTCAGATTTGATCTTTCCGAGAAAATCACCTTTTTGATCTTTATTCAGCAATACGCCTGCTACTGTAACACTTCTTGAAGCGTCAAGTACGTGAACTACACCATTATCATATTGTGGAGCAATTTTTACTGCAGTGTGAGTTCTGGAAGTTGTAGCGCCGCCAATTAAAAGTGGCTGACTCATTCCCCTTCTTTTCATTTCGTGAGCCACATGCACCATTTCATCCAGGGATGGCGTTATCAAACCACTTAATCCTATAATGGAAGCATTTTCTTTTTCTGCGGTTTCAAGAATTTTTTCAGCCGGAACCATTACACCTAAATCAACAACATCATAACCATTGCATCCCAAAACTACTCCCACAATATTTTTTCCGATATCGTGAACATCTCCTTTCACAGTTGCTAACAGTATTTTTGCAGCCGATGATTTTTCCGGCGTTTGATTATTTTTTCTATTTAATTCTTTTTCCTGTTCGATAAAAGGGGTGAGGACCGCAACTGATTTTTTCATTACCCTTGCACTCTTAACCACTTGCGGAAGGAACATTTTGCCGCTACCAAACAGATCTCCAACCACATTCATTCCATCCATCAGTGGTCCTTCAATTACATCAAGGGGTTTGGGATATTTTTGTCGGGCTTCTTCTGTATCAGCTTCGATATAATCTGTAATTCCGTTTACCAGTGAATGTTTTAGTCTTTCCTCCACTGTTGTATTACGCCATGCTTCATCCCTAACTTCTGCTTTGCCCTTGGCTTTGACTGTTTCTGCAAATTGAATCAGCTTATCTGTAGCTTCATTATTGTCATTATTTCTATTTAGTAAAACATCTTCGCATAGTGTTCGCAGTGAGGGTTCGATTTCGTCATAAACTACAAGCTGCCCGGCATTTACTATTCCCATATCCATGCCGGCCTTAATTGCGTAATACAAAAACACCGAATGCATCGCTTCGCGCACATGGTCGTTTCCGCGGAATGAAAATGAAATATTGCTAACTCCACCACTCACTTTAACGAGTGGCATTTTTTGTTTGATGAGTCGGGTGGCTTCAATAAAATCTACCGCATAATTGTTGTGCTCCTCAATTCCTGTTGCAACTGCAAAAATGTTCGGATCAAAAATGATATCCTGTGGGTCAAATCCAACTTTTTCAGTAAGGATTTTGTAGGCTCTTGCTGAAATGTCAACTTTTCTATCCCTGGTGTCAGCCTGGCCTTTTTCATCGAACGCCATTACTACTACTGCTGCACCATAAGACTTACAAATGATTGCCTGTTCAATAAATTTTTCTTCTCCTTCTTTCATAGAGATGGAGTTCACGATGCATTTTCCCTGCACGCATTTAAGCCCTGCCTCTATGATTTGAAATTTTGAAGAATCAATCATGATTGGTATTCTGGCGATATCAGGTTCTGCCTGGAGAAGATTCAAAAATTTTTGCATCGCCTTTTCCCCATCAAGCAATGCATCATCCATATTTACATCGAGAATCTGTGCTCCATTTTCCACTTGTTGTCTTGCCACACTAAGCGCCTCTTCATACTTGTTCTCTTTGATGAGCCTTGCAAATTTCTTTGAGCCTGTAACATTGGTTCGCTCTCCAATATTCACAAAATTCATTTCAGGTCGAACTACTAAAGGTTCCAGACCACTTAGTCTTAAGAAAGGTTTTATTAAAAGGGAATCTGACATTCTAATTTAATTGGACCGGGATTCCGGGCTTTTCTTTTTCAATATTGAGTTGATCATTATTGATTCAAACTTCTGCGAGTTCTTTTTCAACAACTGGTAGCTCCCTGGGTTTGAAATTTTTTACTGCTTCAGCAATATGACGGATATGGTCAGGCGTAGTTCCGCAACAGCCTCCTACAATATTCACAAAACCCTGTTCGGCCCATGATTCAATAAAGTGTGCTGTTTGATGAGGTTGCTCGTCATATTCTCCCATGGCATTTGGTAATCCTGCATTGGGATAGGCTGAAGTATAACAAGACGCCAATTGAGAAAGCTCTTCAATATGTGGTCTCATTTCCGCGGCCCCCAAAGCACAATTCAAACCAATGCTTAACGGTTTTGCATGGCTAAGTGAAATGTAAAAAGCTTCGAGTGTTTGGCCGCTCAAAGTTCTTCCCGATGCATCTGTAATAGTTCCACTGATCATTATGGGCAATTCTTTACTGCCGCTTTCTCTAAAGAATTTCTTGATTGCAAATACTGCAGCTTTTGCGTTGAGAGTATCAAATATTGTTTCAATGAGCAGGAGATCAACTCCTCCTTCAACTAAACCCTTAATTTGTTCTGTATATGCTGATACAACATCATCAAAACTGACTGCGCGAAATCCCGGATCATTTACGTCAGGAGAAAGGCTTAATGTTTTATTAAGCGGACCGATTGCTCCCGCCACAAACCGGGGTTTATCAGGGTCTTTTAAAGTATATTCTGTTGCAACTTTTTTGGCGATTCTTGCAGCAGATACATTCAATTCGTGAACGAGCTCCTGCATTCCATAGTCTGCCTGGGCAATGGATGTGCTGGTGAATGTATTTGTTTCAATAATATCCGCTCCTGCATCAAGGTATTGTTTGTGAATGGATGCAATAATATCGGGTTGAGTAATACAAAGCAGGTCGCTGTTACCTTTAACATCAATGGACCAATTCTTAAATCTTTCACCGCGATAATCTGCTTCTGAGAGTTTATGTCTTTGCAGCATAGTACCCATGGCACCATCAATGATGAGAATTCTATCTTTCAAACATTCCTGGATTGTCTTCATGCGCTTCAGTTTAGAATTTACAATCTGCATGGGATTGCTCCAATACTGAAATAATTCACGTAATGACCTGAACAGCTTAAACGTTGGGAAACTAAAAAGAGGAGTTTCTTGGCGTTTATTAGTTCAGTTTATTTCAGCTGGAGATTCCAGCTTACAGGCCGAACAATAAACAAATCCGCCTGTAATTGAGGCACAAATTTAAAATAAAAAAGCCGCAATGGCAAAATCATTGCGGCCTCGGAATGGTTATAGTTGAATTTCTTAAAGTCGGTGGATTTGTTTCCACTAGGTAGAGGATTAAGATTCAACCTGGCTTTTCATGGATTCAGATATAAAATCTTTTCTTAGGAACCCTTTTGCAGAACGTGTGGCTTTTCCTGGATCTGGATTTTCGGCTTAGAATATTGGATAGATATTGGATAGTTCGGATCGGATATTGGTTGCTTTTCTTTGGATATTGTTTCTGATTCAAAGATTGCCTTTTATTTTGGTTCCTGCCAATCTATGTCACCGAACGGGAAGTTTGATACCCTGAGCCGGGAAAATGGGATTAAATGTTATTCTGACTGGTAATAATGCCCTCTTACTTATTATTACTCATGTAGTTATCTACAGGCTGGCGATTGCTTATGGAGCGGGCCAGGGTCATTTCATCGGCATATTCCAGTTCGCCCCCAAAGGCTATTCCGCGGGCTATTGTAGTGATACGCAGGGGGTAAGAGCTTAGCTTTTTTTGTATATAATAAATGGTTGTATCGCCCTGAATGGTGGGGCTAAGGGCGAAAATTACCTCTGAAGTGGACTCTTCAGGAATTCTTTTTATGAGGGGTTCTATGCTTAATTGGTCTGGCCCGATGCCATCCAGGGGTGATATAATACCACCAAGCACATGATAAAGGCCATTATACTGTTGAGTGCTCTCAATAGCGATCACATCTCTTACATTTTCCACTACACAAATGATATCCTGCTTGCGCGAAGGGTTCGAACAAATGTTACAAAGTGTAGTATCAGAAATATTATTGCAGCGGGAGCAGAACCTGATTTGTTCCTTCATTTTTTGGATGGCCTCCGTGAAATGGGAAACATCTTCATTATCCTGCTTTATCAAATGTAGGACAAGCCTTAATGCTGTTTTCTTTCCAATGCCTGGAAGTTTCGCGAATTCATTCACCGCATTTTCTAAAAGAGAAGATGAAAAGACCATATGCAAATATACTGCAGCTATTCCCTCCTTAATTCAATGAGTATTTCATTATCCCAGTCGGCCCTTACATTATATTTCTTACCATCAGAAATGACTTTTTCGGGCTGGATTTTTTGCCAATAATTTCCAGTATCCCATTTGCCATTGTTGTTTCGATCGTAAAGAATATAAATTTCATAATCGCCAGGCACGAACAGCGGGAAGCTAAATTCTCTGGAAGTAGCTCTTTCCGATCGCGTTAATTTCCCATCTTTCATGAACAATAACACGATATGTTTTGATGTGTCCAGATTTGTAATCCTGAACTTAGGTCTGCCGTATTCCTTATTCTCCTTTGTTTTGATTTTGATTGTGTCTGATTTTGAAAGCTGATTTCCTAAGGTGTCAGTGACAGCAGATTTATCAATAATTAACCTGAAAAACTGATCCTCTTTCCATGGATATTTAAATGAGATTTTCTTGCGTGTAGTATCTTCTTCCATTTGGAATCCCGTTACGGGATTGAACAACGTATCGGTAAAAACAAATTTAGAGGAATCAACCGTCCTCAATGGCTTTTCAAAATTAAGTTCAAACTTACTAAGGAGGTCCTGTCTGCCATTATCAAGGTTTGTATTAAATTTTACTCGTTTCTCAGCATTTTGGGTGGAACTTTTATTCCCTCCGGTTTTTACTGGTTCTGGTTCACCTTCAAATGCATAAAGGACGATTGGGGAAGATCCTGAACTGCTAATTGTAATCGGACTATCCAGAAACGCAAAGAGGTCGCTGTTTCTTTGATACATTTTTTGACCACTCGCATCTTTCAAAGCAAAGGCGTGATATCGTCCGGGAGCTAAATTGTGAAATGTAAAGTTTCCCTTGGCGTCAGAACGTGCATAATACCTCGGTTTTTCTTTTGCTACCGCGCTATCATCAAGATTTCTATAGAGCATTGCGATCAATGTGCTATCTGTTTTTCCATTACTTGCGAGGATTATTTTTCCGCTCAGTGTGCTATTGTCAAAAGTTGTTCCGGTTGAAAAAATGTACGTGAAATCTTTAAGTATATTTCCTTCATTGAGATCTTTCAGTCCTTTTCCAAATCCAATTGCATAGGTTGTATTGGGTTCAAGTGTGTCTTTGATTTTTATGGTAACAGTCTTCAATTTTGCTTCAATGACAGGATTTATTTTGGGAGTGGGTGAGAGCACCAACTGATCAAGCATATTATTATCCAGCTGAATGTATTCATCGAAAGTGAGTACAATTTTATTTCCAGTGAAATTGGTCATGGAGTCTTTTGGTACGGCAGATACTAATACAGGGGGTAAAGTATCCCGAGGACCACCTGTGGGTGGAATGATTTGCGCGCAGCCTGAACCTGTAAGAATAATTACATAATAAGCTGCCACTAAAAGAAACAATGAAAGGGCTGTTTTATACCGCATGTTTGGAGAAGAAAAAATGAGTTGCAAACATAATTGCTTTTGACTTATTATTCCGGCAGGCTTTCCTAATAATCACTTAAATCTGTTTCTTCTTCCTCATAAACCTCATGCATGGCAATGGCGAGATCATTCGTTTTAACAAAATTGCACCAGTGACAATCAGATTTACCGCAGCCTGTATAAAATTCCCGGTTTTGAATTTTCTCCCATACTGAGATGATTTGCTGCTTCACGGTTTCTTCGTCGGAAGGACTAATAACTATTTTACTCTTTCTGTATTTTTTGTTTTTGTCGGGTTCTATAAAATCAAACTCGGAGCTCATTACAGTATATGATCTTGATTTATAGTTGTCGACTAAAATTTTATAAAAAACTGCCTGTCTCCAGTAATCTCCCCCGTTAGGATCTTTTTCATGTGGAGGCTTTAATTTATTCTGGGCCTTATCGGGATCACCGGTTTTATAGTCTACGACATTGCAGAAATTACCATCGAATTCAATCTTGTCGAGTTTGCCTCTGATAGGGATACCACTTACCAATGCGGCCCTGATATTTAATTCAATGCTCACAATCTTGTTCCAGGATTGCAGGTAATTGTCGTAATAATTTGCAAGTATATCTCTTCCATACTCCATCCTTCGTTCAAACTGCTCCCGCGTGAAACTCTCCCGGTGGTGTGTCATATACCATTCAAAATAATCTACAAATTCTTCTTTGGATGGGAAAGTTTCATTTGAACTTTTCATCTTCTTAAAAAGCATTTCCAAAGCATAATGCACAGAAGATCCAAATTCAGTTGCCTCATTTTTAGGTGATGGTATCCGGACGAGGTTCTTAAAATAAAACTCCAGCGGGCATCTTAAATAATTATTGAGCGCTGTTACATTCATCGCAAAATTGCTCAGTAATCTTGTTACAAACTCTGCTTCCATTTTTTCAATTTCTGGAGAACCAGATTCTGTCAAAATGGATAAATTAAATTCAGTGAGTATATTTTCGTCATTGGGTATTCGATTTGTTTTCAAATCGTGCTCATCTAAAATTTCCGCAATGAAAACAGAGGGTTCCTGCTGTTTGCCATCATTAGTAAACCTGGAATATGATATCTGCAAATGTCTTTCCGCCCTTGTGATGGCAACGTAAAACAATCTGCGTAGTTCTTCTTTTATCCTTTCTCTGGTTTGTTCACCTCCTACGTACTCGTAAATGGTATCCGGCAATGCATACCCGCGATTGGGCGCTCTTTTTGCTTCCCAATAATTAGCTGAACAACCAACAAAAAATACGTATTCAAATTCGAGGCCTTTAGATCCATGTGCAGTGAGAAGATTGACACCAACATCGGATCCTGTGATCTGAACAATCGGCAAACTCAAACCTTCTTTTTCCATCAGGTCGAAAATATTAATCAACTCCTTAAGCTGTAAGGATGGATTCCGTCGCGTTTCTTCTTTAATAAAATCAAAAAATGCCGTGATCACCTGGATGAGCCAGATTTTTTCGGGACTTTTCATCACCACGCTGAGTAATCCTGTTTGCCTGATTATTTTTTCTACGAGTTGTTGAAGGGTAATATTATAAACGTCTCCAATCAATTCTTCGATCACCTTATTGGCTTTAATCAGTCCTTCATTAATTCCTTTGCTGAAAAGATCACGGGGAGGGCTACTCGCTTTTTCTGCCAGTAGCTGACGCAAAGATGTTTTTTGGTCTTTGGGCCTGTCAGCAACTTCAATACTCAATTTTGCAATTTCAATGGGTGGGACCCTGAACCAGTCGAAATGCAATATCTCAAAAAGCATTTCATCGCCTCCTGAGGGAACATCGAGTTCTGCCACAAGAAATCGCATTAGTAATATCATTTTCCTTGCAATAGGAACATCAAACACGTCCTGGGCTCTTTTGCTGTAGAAAGGAATTTTTCTTTGGCGGAAATAACTAATGAGTTCCTCTCCGTATTTATTTTCTTTATAAATGATGCCAATTTTCCAGGGCTCAACGTTTTGTCTAATGAGTTCCTCCACCTGTAAACATAGAAAGGCCATCTCCTGTTTTTGTGATTCGTATTCATTAATAACAGGGGGTTCGCTAAGATGTATTTTTTCAGGGTGGGAAGATTTAAGGTCCTTCGACAGGCCCTCAATCCGACTTACCAGTCTCTCGATATTTTTTTCAATGAGTGTTTTACTAATGTCCAGTATGGGTTGAGAAGATCTGTAATTATTTACCAAAACGAGTTTGAGCAGATCTTTTTCATATTTTTCAGCGAAGTCAAGCATATTATGCAGGTTTGCCCCCTGAAACCGAAATATGCTTTGATCATCATCCCCAACGACGAAAACATTGGGTTTATCCCAATAGCTGATGAGGAGTTCAACAATCCTGTTTTGTGAACCACTGGTGTCCTGGTATTCGTCAACCAAAATATATTGGTATTGCTCCTGGTAACTGGCGATCAGGTTTTTGTTTTCTTCGAATGCTTTCACTACCCAGTTAATCATATCATCGAAATCGTAGCGATTTCGGCGGCGCATCAGTTCCTGGAAGCGGGAAAATTCGCCTACTGCTGCCCGTAGTTTTTCCATTTTCTTTGTCTGTTCTTCAATCTTATGCAGTTTGAGATCGCCTTTTTTGTTATTTACACCGGCCTTTTTATAAATGTAATCATCCCGTGTTGGGAGGTCATTTAGATATTCCTCAATTTTTTGCATTAGAAATTCTTCGGTCCAGCCCTCACGCTTCATAGAGGAAAAGAGTCCCTGAAGATTTTTAGTTTCTGAATAAACGTCGCCACGGTATTTTTTGAGGGGATGATTTTTGGGGAAAGCGTCAATAAGTTCTTTAATCAATTCTACTCTTTCGAGGTCCGAGATGGGATCCAATTCATTTTTTTCGAAAAGAGTGAGATTGTCCTGGATCACTTCATTACAGAAACCGTGGAAAGTATTGATATTAATCTTGTATGCGTCGGCCCCGATAAATTGAAGGAGTCTTTTACGCATGGCGAGCTTGCCTGCGTCGGTGTAAGTGAGGCAAAGAATATTATCCGGGCGGGCATCAGTTTCCAGCAATATCTTTCCGATTCGGGCGGCAAGGATTTGGGTTTTGCCGGTTCCTGGCCCTGCAATAACCATTACCGGCCCCTCAATTTTGTCGACCGCTTTCTTTTGGCGTTCATTGAGCCGATCGTATTCTTTTTGAAAATTTTGCTGGAGTTTTTCTCTTGCTAAGGACATTGATCAAAGTTAACTGATTATTGGAAAGAGCAGCTGTAAACTACCCATTTACCCAGGGAAAATTTCATGTAATCGATTGCTTTTACTAACCACTAAGTGGTATTGTTCAGCGTATTATCCTTCAATAAATTGCGCTCAGTTGGGCCGCTGTTAACGCCAAACAAAAGCTCAATAGTTATTTAATTGCTTCTTTGTTTTGTGGTTTTGTGAATATGTATTTTTCAAAGAGCCATTAACCATTAAACTTCATCGGCTTTTTGAAAATGCGAAAGCCGTCCGCTTCAACGGGCGGCTTTTTATTTTGGTTTCACGCCCGCCTGAACGAATCATTCGGGCCTTGCTTCGCTATAGATTCGCGAAGGCGCAGCAGGCAAAGTCACAAAGGTGCGCAAAGCCGCTTTCCTTTTTCGCGTCTTTGCGATCCGCCGGCAGGCGGACTTAGCGCCCTGGCGTCGGGAATTTGCAGAATCACCATAAAAAAAGACGACCCGAGTCGCCTTTAAATATATTTCACCTTATAACTTAGATTAGCCGGGTATTCTGGAGATGTATTTTTCTATCTGCTTGATCTGGTCAACCACCTGTGGGGTTGTTGGCTTTTGCTCTTTCGCTTTTCTAAAATAATCTTTAGCGGCCCTGAACTCTCTTTTGTTCATAAAGATCTGGCACATTTGCAGATAGGCAGCAGCAGTATTTTCCTTATCCGGCAAGCCTGCACGAATCGCCTTTCTCACGTATTCTTCCGCCTGCTTCATGTTGTTTTTCTGCATGTAGATAGTGCCAAGCTGGAAATAAGCGGCCCCTTCCGTTTCTTTCATGGGCATTCCAAGACTCAGACTTTTCTTCATCATGGTTTCTGCGGAATCATAATCCTGCTTGAAAAGAGCCAGGTTCGACTGAAGAAAATAGAAAACGCTTCTTACGGGCTTTATTAGAAGATTGGGAAACCAAATGGAGTCCAGGACTTTTTGAGCTCCTTCCAGGTCGCCAGATTCCATATGCTCCTGGATGAGGCGCATGGGTCCGAATAAAAAATGGGTGACAACAGCGATCAACGCAACGAGATACAAAGGGAATGCGGGCCAAAAGGATGAGGATATATTTACAAGTATACCTGCCACTAAAAACAATGCCCCCAGCCACAAACGATACTTAATAATCAGATTATAAAACTTCATAGAGAGTTTTTTGGGAATGCAAAGATACGCAAAGTTGAAGGTTGAAAGCTGAAAGTTGAAGGTTTGTTCAAGGTTGAAGGTTTGTTCAAGGTTGAAGGTTTAAGGTTTGTTGAGGGTTGGAGGTTGAAAGTTGTTGAAAGTATTCTGTTTGCTGCTCGCAATTCATCGTAGTCTCTATACTAAGTACTCAACACTTAATACTTATCGTCATTCACTTCTACCCAAAAACCATCGGGATCCTGCAGGTAAACCTGTTTTACACCATCAACCCTAAGCGTAAAAGTATTTTTCTCTCCGGCCCAATTTTCGAAGGGCAAATTATTTTTCCTGAGAATGGTGATGAATTCTTCTACGGAAGGAACGCTGAAACATATGTGAGTGTTTTTGTCATGAGGAACAACAGATGAAGCTCCCTGTATAATATGCAAATGGCTGTGGTCGCCAACTTTGAACCATGTGTGTTTTCCATCGTGGAATGGTTCCGGAATAGTGTCCAGATGAATAATGTCCTTATAGAAAGCCGTACTTTTTTCGAGGTTCACCACGTACAAAGCAACGTGGTTTAGTATTGCAGTTTTTCGCGAAGCGTTTTGAGCAAATGCACCAATACATAAAATTGATAAGCCAAAGAATAAGATTGTTTTTTTCATTTTGTGATGGATGAATCTGTAAGGTAAGGAATTTGACAACTCAACAATTTTGCCTGCTTCATAGCTAGATATTCTAAATTTTGAATGAGAAAGTGAAGCCCTAAAAAGTCCGTCTTTATTTACTCAGAGCAAGTTGCGTAGAATAAACTGGACTCCCTCACCGGCAGCAATAAAAAAGAAATCCCTCCGGACAAGGAGGGACTTACGAAGTCAACCTTTTATTGCACTAATGAATTGCGTACGGATGATTAAATATGTCATCATCACTATTGTTTCTGTTGCGGATCTTTTTCACTATTTTTTTGATCGGCTGCAAAAGCATGCAGTTTATAAATTGTCTCATAGTTCAGGAATTAATCAGTGAATAACAATTTTGATTTAAATAATTCTCTCGTAATCAATTTTGAGTTTTCACCAATTTCTGCCAGCGTACACGAAATAATATCTACAATTAATGGTAATTCATTTTGCATTTCGATGAATTCCATTTGCAACGGATCTTTTTCGGTTACCTCCGGATTACCATTTAGCTTGCGAAACAACTCGTATGCAAGCTTTCCGTTTCGACCGAGATTGAATGTTGCAATGCATTCCGCATCCTGTTCGCATCGCATCGTTACCCGTATGGTATAGCGTTTATTCATGAACGTGCAGACAATCAATGACAGTTATTTCACTTCAATCTGGCGACTAAGCATGCGGGCTTTTTCATTCTTACCCAACCCTACATGGAGTATCCCATCTGAATAAGTCGCATTGATCTTATTCGTGTCTACAGTTTCGTCGAGCGTAAAACTCCTGCTGAAAGCTTGTTGCACAAATTCATTTCTTACCCAGCCTGACTTCTCTTTCTGTTCTGATGCTTGTTTTTTTGTCAGCGAAATTGTCAGTACGTTGTTATCTACCCGGATCGAGAAATCTTCTTTCCTGCATCCCGGTGCAATAACATCAAGTTCATACTGTTGCTCTGTTTCGCGGATGTTGACCGGAACAGATCCTGCATTGAGTTGATTTTCGGCTTCCCAGAAATTGCCGTCAAAAAAACGCCTTAAACTATTCTGGAAGAGGTTGTCAACCACATTTCCAAAATCACTGTACGTCTGGCCATTGTTTCTTTTTGCAATTGTGTTTGTCATACAGACCTCCTTTTTTTAAAAATCGCAATCAGCTTTTGTGCCAGTCCGGGAGTTAATGAAATTTTGACCTTTTGAAATGTCAGGATTTCAAGGAGACTGAAAAAAATTCAGATTTGAAATGAATACTGTCTTTATTATTCCAGGGGCTAAACAAGACATTGCCTGATACTTCCGATGATTCATCATCGAAAAATGAATGGCAATTCACTTAATTAGGAAGCAGTCCGCAAACCATAGCACCTAGCAATCAAGGCCGGGCACAGGGGAATATTTCTGTAGTTATTTTTTAAGTTCGTATGCTTCTCTCAACCAGGTCAGCAATTCTTTATCTACGTCTTTTACAGAGGAAAGTTTAATTGTATGATGGAAACGATTGGTTGATGCCTGCTCTACTTTGGATACCCGCTTGCCGCTTAGTTTATAATTAAGGTGGACCTCCAGGTTTATATAGTCTTTTCTTGTGTAAACGCCAGCGAACCCAAATCTGTTAGCCAGATGAATACTGGTTTTCTTCGGTTCTATTTTTAATGGCCCAAACGTTTGAAGTTCTTTAATTAGTCGCCCATATATGGCAGGAACAACCGGGTCCTTGTCATTCAGGTGGTCAAGTTCTGAGTATTCCATGCGCAGTGAATTTTGGGACACTGAAATTACAAAAATTTAAAACTGAGGCATAATTGAGTTTTCCGCAAAAGTCAAGGTACATCTTCGAGAAAGAACCGCGACAAGCAATCTTTTCGTTACTTATAGCTCTAAAGCGACAGATCTGTGGCCCCGAGGAATTCCTGTCTGCCCGGTGCAGCCAGGCGAGAACATGAAATTAGTTTAGTCACCAATTAATTATTTGAAGAAAGTCCTGACGAAACAATTAAAAGTTCTTAAAATAAAAGCCCGCCTTTTTGCTAATTGCAATTTCGGCGGGCGGAGTAGCCCCGACAGGAATCGAACCTGTATCTAAAGTTTAGGAAACTTCTATTCTATCCATTGAACTACGGGGCCAATTATTTCAAATACACTTTCAAAAATTATTCTATTCTATCCCCGCCCGAACGTGCCGTTCGGTACGGGCGGGCATTGAACTACGGGGCCAAAAGCGGAGGGCAAAAGTAATGGATTCTGTGCGAAAGGGGGTAAAATTCTAAGATCCTTTCAAGCTTTAATTAATCAAGTAATGACCATCATGGAGCTACCCATTTATTCTTAAAGCCGAATAGATAATATCATAATACAATTGATCTTGTCTTGTTACAAAAAATACGAATCCAACACAAACTGGGAAAGCTATCTTTGGTGATAATTGGATTTATTTGTGGTGCAAAATAATATTTAAACCCAATAAATATGTCAACTCAAAAAAATCTCTTATTGCTGGTTTTCGTCATTACAAGTTTAATAAGCTGCAAAACAAGTCAAATGAAAAACTCATCCGCGCCTGAAGTTGGAATGTTCAAAGTGACAATACTTTATCCCGGTGGGGACGATAAAACCTTTGACATGGACTATTATGAAAAAAAGCACATGCCAATGGTGGCTGGATTTTTAGGCAAAAATTTAAGATTTTATGAGATTGATAAAGGAATAAGCGGCAGAACACCTAACGACAAACCTACATATGTAGCTGTAGGTTATTTTTATATTACTGATGTAGGTGAATACAATAAAGCAATCGCACAAAACAGAGATGCAGTGATCAATGACATTAAGAATTATACAAACATTCAGCCTGTAGTTCAAATAAGTGAAATTAAAAAGGTGGGGTACAATAACGCCAGGTAAAGAATAAAAACAAAGTAAAGCATTACCCAAATAAAATTCTTATTCCGGTGACATTTGAGCAAGTTAAATCTATTGCACCCGAAGGATTTTGAGATTTTATATTTCTATAATTGCTTTGTGGATTTTTTTATCATTTTCCCAAATGCAAAGTACGTGTTCTTTATCTACACCTTTTAATACTGGCAATTGCCCTTTTCCCAATTTTGATTTAATGCCCTGTGGTTTTAGTACAACTACATTTCCATCTTCAACCCAGGCATACACATTTTTGCCGTTCACAAGTTCAATTGTGCAATTTCTTCCTTCGCCTAATTTTTTTTCTTCTTTCCCTAATTCACAAGCATATATAACACCTTTGCGATTCCAGACTGTTTCAGGAATGTCTTTGTCATTGATCGCAAGTCCGCCTCCGTCCATAGGGCAACCATTTAATGGCCAACTCCCGGTGCCTAATTTTTGCGCCTGACCGAATATATTTCCACCATCTTTGGATTGAACCAGATAAAGATCCCGGTTGCCATTTAGCCAATTGCGGAACATCACAAAAACATTATTTCCGTTTACAATTACTGAAGGTTTACAACATTCGCACACAGTTGTATCAGGTGAGGCATAAACTAAAATATTTTTCGACCACGATTTTCCACCGTCAGTTGATTTTGCTCCATAGATTCTATTGTGTCCATCCCTAAGATCAAGCCACACAGCAAAAGCATTATTGGAATTGGCAGAGAGTGCCATTAAATTTTCCTTTGCGATCGAATCGATGTCATTTACTCTAACGGGTTCCGACCAATTTCCGGATTGGTCTTTCGAGTATGAAAAAATGTTGCCGATATTATTACAGGCAGTTATTATCACACCATTTGATCCCGCCGCAATTTGTGGCCCTCTCATATGCGAGGCTGCAAGTTTTGGGAGAATACCTACAAGAATTGGTGGCGAAAAAGATCTCCCATTATCCAATGAATAGTTGTAAAAAATGCTGTCTCCGCTTCCATAAACCAAATGAACATTGCCTTTACTGTCCTTTACCAAATTTGGCATTTGGCCTGCAAAAATTTCGTCATTATTACTATTGCTATTTTCAAGGCATGAAAAGGCCATTGATGCAATGGTGAAAATCAGAAAGTACTTCCTCATGATCTAATCAATATTCTATTGTTTCGAATATTATTTCATTAAAGCAATTTTCGGGAATCCAGCGCTAACTCTTATTCGATCCCTTTGCCCAGGCCCATGCAGAAACGAGCCATCCATTTTCTTTTTTTCGTAAAGCAACTGTAAATATTGCTCCCGTCTGGAGCACTTTAGTTCCTTTGACTTCGAAACTCATCGTTGCGGGCACAACAACATAAGCACTGTCATTGGTAATATTGTTGTGTAAGGGATCCCCGAGTGTGACGAAATAACCAGAAGCACCATGAGCTTCTCCTTCAATCAAAACATCTTTATACCAATCTAAGGCCGCTGTTGGTCCCTGCCAAACATGTGGTGCCATACCGTCTAAAATTTGGCCGGGTTTATCAAAACTCGCCGCCATTGCATTGGCGTCGCCTCTGTTGAAAGCGTCAATGTATTGTTGTACTGCAGCTAGCGATGTTCCAGTATTCATATAGATCTTAATTTCTTTTCAATATAGCCTAAAAATTAATGTAGAATTATTTCTCCAGTTGAATTAATCTCCTTCTGTAGTTGTCAAACCATCCGGACTAATATGCAATTCTTTTTCCTTGCCTCCAACTTTGAAATCTGCTTCGAAAATAAATTTTCCGTCTTCCTTCTCCGCTTCCCATTTCACATTTGCTGCTGTCGGATATTTTGCTTTGAATGCACTCATCACTCCGGGAGGAACTTCGGATTCTTTTATTTCAAATTCGTTGACGAGGAGCAGGAAAATAGGATGGCAGCTAGTGCAGCTAATAATGAGCGTACCATATTGTAATTTTTAGACTGGTTTATTGAAAACAAATATATACGATTCAACGCCTTTGCGGAAAGCAATGAAACTCATCAGCTTCAATCAGTTATTGCTCAATACCAGAAGGTGGGCTCACTTATACATATACGGTTCAAATACCAGGACAAGTTTAGCTAACTTGCCACTATGTTAAAGGACGTGCATCGCATATTTCCTTCTTTTGAATCTGAACTTTTGGAGAATCTCGAAAAAGCGGCAGAATTCAAAATTTTTGAACCGGGTGAAGAGATCGTGAAAACAGGTCAATACTTCAAATCGATTTTGCTAGTGCTCGAAGGAATGATAAAAGTATATCGTGAAGATGATGAGGGTAACGAATATTTTATGTATTACCTGGAACCCGGGCAGGCATGCAGTCTGGCCATGATTCCTACAGGCAGAAGAGAAAAAAGCGAAGTGATGGGAAAGGTTGTAAATAATACAACTGTTATTGCTGTTCCTCCTGAATGTATGGATCAATGGATGTTCAAATACAAAACCTGGTACGAATATGTTTTGGATTCTCATCGATCGGGTTTTGAAAAACTTCTTGCAACATTTGATCATACTGCATTCAAAACCATGGATTCAAAATTGATCCACTATTTACGTCTCCAGCAGGAGATGCATAAATCAAACAATTTTCAGGTCAATAAAGCAGAAATCGCCAGGGAATTAAATTCTTCGCGCGAAGTGATCTCAAGGCTGATGAAAAAATTCACTGAAAAGGGAATGATAAAAGTGATGAAAAAGCAATTCATAGAAATCATTAACCTGGATTTCTGATTATTTTAACAAGATTCTTTGCTTCTTATCAAGTTTGCATGACTTAAGTCACGGTAAGGGTTATGGTCTCAAAATATTTTTGGGCCATAATTTAAAGTGATGAGGAACAAGAATTGGTTATTGCTTTTTGTAATTTCTTTTGCAGGCTTTGCAAGCCGCTCGCAACAAAATACCCAACATCTTACACTGCGGGAAGCAATCAATGCTTCAGTTTCGAATAATGATGGTGCCAGGTTATCAGAATTGGATATAAAAATCGCGGAAGCAAAATTTCGCGAGACCAATGCCATGATGTTACCTGCTGCAAACCTGTCGTACACGGGCATCAGTACTAATAATCCCTTAAATGCATTTGGTTCTAAACTTCAACAGGGATCGATTACGCCGGCTGACTTTAATCCAGAATTGTTGAATAATCCTTCTGCTACATCAGACTTCTCCACAAAAATTGAGCTCCTGCAGCCACTACTGAATTTAGATATGTTGTATCAGAGAAAAGGTGCCACGAAAGAAATCGAAATGTATCAGTTCATTTCGAAACGCACCAAAGACTATCTGAGATTTGAAGCAGAAAAAGCTTATCTGCAGTTGCAAATGGCATATAGTGAAAACGAAGTTTTGATTGAGACTTTAAATAGTTCCAGTGCTATTCATAAAGTCTCCTGCGATTATTATAACCAGGGATTGATTCAAAAATCGGATTTATTAGGCTCAGAAGTACAGGTTTTGAATGCAGAAACACAGGTCAAAAACTCTGAGTCTGCAATTCAGGATGCATCTGATTTGTTGAGTTTGCTTATGGGTAAATCTTTGGGAACTATTTATAAGATAGATTCTATCGTCGTAAATAGCGACATGACCTTAGATAGTTTAAAATTTTCCGAAGGCAGAGCAGATTTCAAAGCAATTCAGAAAGGGATGGAATCATACGAGTTGGTAATCAAATCTTCAAGAATGAGTCTTTTTCCGAGGCTGAATGGATTTGCTTCATATCAGTTAAATGATAAAGCCATGTTTGGATTTGGTGCGAAATCATATTTGGCTGGTATTCGAATGTCATGGAACCTTTTAAATGGTGGCAAAGTAAAAAACACCATTTCACAGTTGCGCCTGGAGCAGGAGAAACTTGGAATGCAACTGGATCAGAAAAAAAACGAAGCTCAGATTGAGATCAATCACGCAAGAAGGCAATTAATTGATGCCACTTTCCTAATGAAGCAACAGCGGCTCGCTGTTGAGCAGGCATCAGAAGCTTTGCGAGTATTGCAGACACGGTATGGTCAGGGTTTGGCTAAAACTTCGGACGTTTTGGCTGCGCAAACTCAATTAGCACAACAAAAAATCGCTTATGTGCAAGTATTGTTCAATCATAATCTTTCAGCAGCAACACTTCAATATTTGACAATCGACAAATAATAATTCAAAAAAATATAATGATGAAAAATATAAACTTATTTCCTGCATTATTAATAATTGTTTTGATTGGATTAAGCGCATGTTCGCATGAAAGTAAAATGAAAGATCAGGCTGAAATTAAGCCAGTGATGGTAACGCTTGCTTCTGTTTCATCGGGTATTGAGCATGAAATTTTTGCCAGTGGAACAATTGAATCAGATAAAACAGTAAATATCAGCACCCGGATTATGGGTCGCATAACTGAAATTCTTGTTAAGCCTGGTGACAAAGTAATTCGCGGTCAGTTAGTCGCTAAAGTATGGGATGATGATATCAGGGCGAAAAGAGCGCAGGCAGATGCTATGATATTAGAGGCAGAAAGTGTAATGAAAACCGCACAAAAGGATTATGAACGATTCAACAATTTATATCAGCATCAAAGTGCTACTGCCAAAGAAGTCGAAAATGTAACTCTTCAATATAATTCTGCAAAAGCAAAACTTTCGGCGGCTAACCAATTACGAAATGAGGCTAATTCTAACCTTACTTATAGCAATCTCACTGCGCCATTTTCTGGAGTAATTACTCAAAAGCTCGCAGATGTAGGAAGCCTTGCGAATCCAGGAATGCCAATCCTGACTATAGAACAAAATGAGAATTTTCGGGTTTCAGCGCCGATTGCAGAATCCGACATAAATAAAATTCATTTGGGCGATCCGGCTCAGGTGCGCATTAAATCTAATGGCGAAATTATTTCAGGGAAAATAATTGAAATCAACCCTTCGTCACAATTTACAGGAGGACAGTATATCATAAAGATTGGTATTGCTGATGATGAAAAAAGAAATCTATATGCCGGAATGTATGCAAGCGTTTCAATTCCTTTAAAAAAGGTTGAAAAAGAAACGGAAAATGTCAACCTGGTGCCGTTGTCAGCAATAACAAATCGGGATGAACTAACAGGCGTCTATACCGTAAGTGCAAATCATACTGCTTTATTGAGATGGATTCAACTTGGGAAAAAATATGGCGATAAGGTTGAAGTGATATCGGGCCTTTCCAGGAATGAAAAATTCATTAGTTCATTTGACAGCAAATTATATAATGGAGCTCCGGTGATTGTGAGAGAGTTGCCCGAAGTGACCATGGTGAATGATAATCGAAAATAATTGTAACTATTCAAAGCAGTTTATGAAAGATGGTTTGTCGGGAAATATTGCCAAAGCATTTATAGGATCGAAACTCACGATTCTGTTGATGGTTTCGTTCTTGCTCGTTGGTGGATTTAGCATCATGCAAATACCTAGAGAAGAAGAGCCTCAGATTGAAGTTCCAATAGCTGATATATTTGTTGGATTGCCTGGTGCCGGGCCAAAAGATGTAGAAACGAAGCTGGCTGCGCCATTGGAAAAAATCATATCGAACGTAAAAGGGGTAGAGTATGTATATTCTACTTCCATGCAGGGTCAATTAATGATGATCGTGCAATTTTATGTTGGGCAGGATGTGGAGCGTTCCATGGTTAAATTGTACGATGAGTTAATGAAGAACATGAATAAAATGCCTGCAGGAGTGACAATGCCACTCATCAAAACCCGGGCGATTGATGATGTTCCGGTTCTTGCATTGACATTATGGAGCGAAAAGCATAGTGACTATGAATTAAAGCAACTTGGCGAACAGCTCACTAATGAACTCAAAAAAATAAACGATGCAGGAGGAATTAACATCATTGGTGGTCGCAGCAGGGAAGTAAAAGTTGTGCTTGATAAAGACAAGATGGCCGAGAATCATTTTGATTTTCTATCTGTGACCAGGAATTTGCAGGAAAGTAATTCTCAATTTTTGTCCGGAACATTTCAGAAAAATGATTCCGGATTCTCAGTGCAAACTGGTAATTTCTTGAGAACGGCAGATGATGTTGCAAATCTCGTAATTGGGTCCAACAACAATAAGCCGATTTATTTAAAACAGATTGCAGATGTGAGCGAAGGTCCTGAAACGCCAAACCAATATGTAATGTTTGGATTTGGTAAGGCGGATATTGCTTCCCAGAATCGTTATCATTCTGTTTATCCTGCAATTACCCTTGCTATTTCAAAAAAGAAGGGTGGGGATGCGATGCAGTTGTCGGAAAAAATTCTTGAAAAAGTTGAACTGCTTAAAAAGGATCTGTTGCCATCTGACGTGCAGGTAACAGTTACACGGAATTATGGTGAAACAGCATCACATAAAGTTTCGGAATTGCTTCTGCATCTATTTATATCGATTGTTGGCGTGACGTTATTTGTGATGCTGGCCATGGGCTGGCGGGGAGGTTTAGTGGTGTTTATTTCTGTGCCTGTAACATTTGCTCTCACATTGTTCGCTTATTATTTCATGCATTACACACTCAATCGCATTACCCTGTTTGCATTAGTATTCATTACAGGTATTGTGGTTGATGATTCCATCATTATTGCTGAAAATATGCACAGGCATTTTGGGATGCGACGACTGCCAATCAAAGATGCAGCAATCTATGCTATTAATGAAGTAGGTAATCCAACTATTCTTGCGACGTTTACCGTGATCGCTGCAATTCTTCCTATGGCTTTTGTAACTGGTTTGATGGGCCCTTATATGGGTCCGATGCCTGTTGGTGCTTCCATTGCAATGCTATTTTCACTGTTGGTTGCGTTGACTCTTACTCCATACCTGGGATATATTTTTCTTCGGGAAAAAGGAAAACACAGCGAGAAAAAAAGAATTTTGAATTTAGAGGAAACAAGGATTTACAAAATATATTACGCATTCATAAATCCGCTATTAGAATCCAGATGGAAGCGATGGGGTTTTATTATTGGTACTGTGATTGTTTTAATGGGATCGTTGATGATGTTTTATGAAAAAGTTGTAGTGATGAAAATGCTTCCGTTTGACAACAAAAATGAATTTGAAGTAGTTGTAGATATGCCTGAAGGAACAACGCTTGAAAAGACTTCGGCTGTAGCAAATGAGATTGCACGTTATATCTCCACCCAACCTATGATCAAAAATTACCAGGTTTATGCCGGTACTGCAGCACCTGTGAGTTTTAATGGGTTGGTTCGCCATTACGATACTCGCAATGGAGATAATGTTGCGGAAGTGCAAGTCAATCTCGTGGATAAGAAAGACAGAAAAATTCAAAGCCACACTATTGTTAAGAATATGCGCGAGGCTGTTCAGGCAATTGCAGATCAATATGGCGCAAATGCAAAGCTTGTAGAAATTCCTCCGGGCCCTCCTGTATTGTCCACACTCGTTGCGGAAATATATGGACCTGATTATAATGAGCAAATAAAGATCGGCGACAAAATTAAAAAGTTATTGTCGTCAACTAAAGATGTTGTAGATATTGATTGGTATACAGAGGATGATCAGTTTCAATATCATTTTGAAGTGAATAAGGACAAAGCAATTCGATACGGTATCACCACTTCTCAGGTAGTTGCCAATATGAATGCTGCTTTATCCGGTGAGGTTGCAGGAACGCTTTATCAGCCTGCATCTTTTAGTCCGGTTAATATTAAACTACAACTTAATAATGCAGATAAATCAGGCATTGACGAACTAAAAAATCTCAAGTTGATTGGCCAACGGGGTAATGCTTTACCGGTAGGTGATCTGGTAACTATTTCCAAAATCAAAAAGGAAAAAAGCATCTACAGAAAGAACCAAAAGCGTGTAGTTTATGTAACGGCAGACATGGCCGGGAAATTAGAAAGTCCCCTGTATGCAATTAAGGAAATTTCAGACAGTATCAAACATATTCAATTGCCGGCAGGATATACAATGAATGAAGAATATACTCATCAGCCCGAAAACGAAGATAATTATTCAATAAAATGGGATGGAGAATGGCAGATGACATATGAAGTATTCAGAGACCTTGGAATCGCTTTCGTGTTTGCGCTCATAGTAATTTACATGCTAATAGTTGGCTGGTTTCAAAATTTCATCACCCCACTTATAATGCTTGCTGCAATTCCACTTTCACTAATTGGAATTGTAATAGGACATTGGATTATGGGGGCCTATTTCACTGCGACGTCATTGGTTGGATTTATCGCACTGGCAGGCGTAATGGTACGAAATTCTGTTTTGCTTATTGATTTTATAGAGATGCGCTTAAAAGAAGGAAGTTCACTTAAGCAGGCAATTATCGAAGCCGGCGCTGTAAGGATAACGCCGATTTTATTAACTGCAGGTGCGGTAGTTGTTGGTACAATGATCATTTTGTTTGATCCTACTTTCCAGGGGCTGGCAATTTCTCTCATGGGTGGAACAATCACTTCAACTTTCCTAACGCTAATTGTTGTGCCACTTGTCTATTTCAAGCTGTTGAAGAAAAAAAAGCCTATGAGAATTATTTGAGGCGAAACATGAGAATGGATAGGTTGGGATGGAAGTCACGTTTAATGCGTGACTTTCTGGTTTGTGGTCTGTAGTTTTTGGTATGTTTTTTTCTCGCCTGCCTGCCGGCTTGCTTCGCTAGAGCTTCGCGAAGGCGAGCAGGCAGGCAAAGACGCCAGGTCGCAAAGATTTCCAGTCTAAATACTTAGTACTCTATACTTAATACTATATCCCAAACCACCTTGCTTTTCTACTTGAAGCAAATTGCTCTTTGTCTGCAACCAGTTCTTCAGTTGCTTCTTCATAAGTTCCAAAAGGCGCGGGGCCTGAAAAGAAATCCACATTTACTTTTCCCACTTTACCACCCCCGAACTCAATGTAGCAAGTGCCATTTCCTTTATATGGTTCGGGTGTTTCGCCACTTTCGAATGCTGCAATAATAGACTCAGCAGCGGCTTTTGCTGCGCCTTCTGCAAAAACACCGGCTTTAGGAGTGCCTACGCTATTTACATCACCTATAGCATAAACATTTGGGAATTGAGTGCTAAGATTTCCTTTGTCCACGGGAATCCATCCATTTACGGTCATGCCACTTTGCTCAACAACAACGGGTACCCGATGTTTCGGTATGCCTAAAAATAATTCGAAAGGCATTTCAGTTCCATCATCTAAATGCGCAATGTGTTTTGCAGGATCAATGGAACGAACTAATTTTTTTGGAATAAACTGGATGTTACGATCTGCAAATTCTTTCAATAATGCCTTTGAGGTATCAGGTGAAGGCGGAATGGGCAATCCAAAAGGCATAACCAGACTAATTTCACAATCATTGCGAATACCTCGGTTTACCAGATAATCATGAATTAATAATGCCGCTTCGCTTGGAGCGGGCGGACATTTGAAGGGAGCACCACATACTCCAACAATCACTCTTCCTTTAGAAAATTTAGGCAATACTTCTCTTAATTTCTCAGCGCCGGCTAATGAATAAAATTCATTGGCACCATCCGTTAGTCCGGGTGTTGCAGCAAAATCGTAATCAGCTCCCAGGGCAATTACGAGTACGTCGGTGTCGTAAGAGTCAAGATTCGTTTTTACTTTTTTACTAGCGGGATCAATAGTAGTTATCGTTTCCTGTTTGAACTTTACTCCCAATTTTAGAATGTCTCTATAATAAATTCGAATCGCATCTGATGTTTTATGTCCGAACATTACATCAAATTTTGAATATCCGAAATAAAAAGAATCGTGTTGATCAATCAAAGTAAGATCAAGTCTATCGCCAAGTTTCTCAGAAAGAATTGTACTAAGTTCAAGTCCGCCAAAGCCGGCGCCGAGAACAAGGACCCGCAGTTTCATGTAGAATGGTTTAAGTCATTTGAAATACACAATTAATTTATTCCGGCAAGCTTTGAATATCGAATAACACAAACTTTACGATGTAGCAATACGATTATATCCACCGTTAGAACGATCACGCCTATGGAATCAGCAATATTTTCCCTGTGCTCTTGCGACTTTCCATAAACTGATGAGCGTCCTTTCCTTCAGATAGTTTAAATTTTGTTGGTTTGGAAATTTGAACGTCATTGTTCAGGATCCATTTAAAAAGTTGATTGGCACGCCTGATTCTTTCCTCTCTTGAAGTGAGATAATCCCATAGATCTCCACCTGTAATTCTTTTGGAAGTTCCGATAATATATAGCGGGTCTCCTATCTTGAATTCTCCGCTTGCCATACCAAAGAAAACTACATTGCCTCTAACTTTAGTTACATGCAAACTATCCTCAATCGTGCTACCGATACTGTCAAACACTGCATCAACTCCTGAGGGTATTAATTCATGAATTAATTTCCTCCAATTTTCAGAATACAAAAAAACCTGATCGGCTCCTTTGGATAGTGCCATTAGCTTTTTGTTTTCCGACGAAACAAGCCCGATTACTTTTGCTCCAATCGTTTTGCAGATTTGAATCATAATTTGCCCTACTCCACCGGCAGCTGCGTGAATCAAAACGGTTTCTCCTGCGGAGACTTTGTGACAATCAGTGGTAAGAAATTGTGCAGACAAGCCCTGAAGCAGGGCAGATGCAGCTGTGTCGAAATCTATTTCATCTGGCAAAGGAATGGCGTGCGATACAGGTACCGCAACCAATTCTGCGTTTGCAAATGGAACATCGGCGAATCCTATTCTCTCTCCGATATTGACATTTGAATTTCCATTATTGTCAATTACAACTCCTGCTCCTTCATATCCATTGACGAAAGGAGCTTTTCCCCTCAGGGGGTATACGCCGCTTCTTCGCATCATGTCAGCATAATTCAATCCAATTGCTTTCATCTGAACCAAAATTTCATCAGACTTTAAAACCGGATTTTCAATTTCACGATATTCAAGGACTTCAGGTTGTCCGAAAGTAGAAAAGGTTAATGCTTTCATAATTTTAAATTTCTCCAGGGAAATGCAAAACTAATTGAAACTGGCGTCTGCATTGATAGATATTGATAAATTTGTGACTCATAGATCATTCGCATGCCGAAAAAATATCAAATCCTCAATGGAGACTCCCTGGCACAGAGTTTTTCAGAAACCAATATTGAAGGAGAAATTGTAGTTGTGAGAGAAGGCCTCATTGACGGAGATTTGTCAGGTGCAACGCTCGATGAATTTTGGAAATCAAGAGCTGCCTTTCATGATGCGACTATTGAAGAGTATCGCAGCATAGTCGTGTCTGAATTTCAGAAATTGGAGAACGCACCCGCTGATTCAGAATTTAATCTCTGGTTTGAATACGACCTTTTTTGCCAGGTAAATATGTGGTTTATCATTTGGTTCCTGAATCGAATACCTGTTTCAAAAAAGGTCTATGCAGTTTACACGAACCATTTACAGGAGGGTGATAAAAATTTCTGGAATGGATTCGGACCAGCTGGAATAAATGAACTAAAAACATGTTATTCAAAAAAAATACTCCTGAGTGAATCAGATTTGCAGCTCGGTGAAAATTTGTGGAAGAATTACAAAGAGCAAAATTTAAATGAATTGATTGCTTTGTCGGAAAAGAAATCAAGTTCCTTTCCTTATTTGAAAGAAGTTATAAGAGCCCATGTTGAACGTTTTCCGCAGGATGAATCTTTAGGAAGACCTGAAAAAGTTTTGTCAGAAATAATTGAAAATAATCCTGCTGATTTTCAAGAAGTGTTCAGGGAGTTCTGGAAGCGCGAAAGCATTTACGGCTTCGGTGATCTCCAGTTAAAACATCTCTACGATAAATTGATTAATGCGCTCAGGAAAGAATGAGTTAATATTAGATTTTGATGTGCTGCAAAATATTTAGATGCTACAATAGGCATATAAGTTTTCCCGATCAGGTTGTATTCATTTGATCTTATAAACCAATAGGGCAGCTTCATTGCCAGACTGGCTTCTTGCGGCAACAACAAAAACTCTAATTGGGGAAATGAGTAAGGAAGTTCGGGCTCCGTTCCTGCTTTTGATATTTGCGATTTGATTGATGGCCTTTCCCTCAGTATTAAAAATGCTTATGTAGCCTTCACCCCCGCTGGCAATAATTTGTTTTGACTGATCATCAAAATATAAATCATCGGAATCTCCGGTAAGAGATGCAACAGCTATTTCATTACCTGTATTGCCGTCTTTCGCAATCAATTTGGCCGGATGTCTGCAGCCAATAAATACAATATGCCTGTCACTATCCAGCGACATTGGGAAATTTGCTTCGGCTTTTGTGTTGGGCCATTTAGCAATTAGCTTATTAGTTTCGAGATCGATAACAGCCACTGTTTTTGCATCAGGGACATTTACAAAAAGCCTTTTCAGACTTTTGTCGATTTGAAATGATTCCGGATGGCCGGGCAATTTGACATCAGCAATTTGTTTATGATTCACCGCGTCGATAATTGCTATTCCACCAGAACCGTATCCAACAAAAATTTTCTTGTCTGAAGAATCATATCGAACATCATCAGCATCGGATCCCAATGGGATAGTTCCTGTTTTTTCAAAATTGTCAGCGTTATAAAAATAGCAATCACCATTACCTCCGTTAGCAATAAAAATTTCATGTTGCTGAGGGATATAGGCTACACCCTGTGGTTCATCTAACCCTGATATAGTGTGCACCACTTTTTCATTTTGTATATCTACAACTTTACAAGTATTATTTCCCAGGGCTGCAACATATACGATCTGGTCTTTAAGGTCCACATCCAGATGATCAATCCTGCCCTTGACTCCCGGAAGAGTAATGGTTTTTATTAATTGGAGATGGTCCGTTCCAAAATTTGATTGCGCATTACAACTAAAAAATGTTTGCAATGCCATCAATGCGATGAGATTAAAAATATGAGACTTCATAAAAATGTGAGTGTTGAGGATCTGTTTAACCACATAGTCTATGCCAGCCTTAATGAAATCATTTGCTTTAACCGAAGTTTTTCAGCAGGGCAGGTCTTTGGGTGATTTCATGATAACAAATGGCGTCTTCATTAAAATAATGGAGAACCATACTTTTCCTGGTTTTAGTTTTATCCAGATGGGGTTCACCTCCATGAAAAAGATTAGCATGCCAAATGAGGAGATCACCTTTTTGTGCCAGAAATTTTATTTTCTCTAATCCTTTTTGTTTTATTTTTTCTGCAATCATTTCTTCATATTCTGCATAGGATTTGTTTCCTAATAAAAATCTGTTGCCTTCATTTTCGTAGTCGGCATTTAGATAATATGGTAATAAATGGCTGCCTGGATAATAATGCAGTGGCCCGTTTTCATCAGTGATATCTTCGAGTGCAATCCAAACTCCCAGCAGACCGCCTTCGGGGTAGGTGGTCATATGAATGCTATCGGAATGAGTGGCCTGTTCACTACCCATTAGAAAATTGATGCTTTGAAACAAAGTGGCGTTGCCGGACATTAATATCGAAAGAACCTGTTTCAGTTCTTCATCATTGCCGATTTCCCAAAGCAATTTGGATGCGTGAATACCGAACATGATCTTATTTGCCTTGTTGAACCTAACCGATTTGCTAATGATTAGATTTTCGACCTCGGCATTAACTGCGTCTACCATTCCACCCGAAAGGTAATTTCTGATTACTGAGAAGCCCTGTGAAGGGAAATCCAAAAGGCTATCCCGGGCAGCTGTATCCAGTTTGGAAAATAAAAGAGATGCTTTTAATTGTTTTTCAAAATCCGGGGAATCTGATTTTGGTATGGGAAGGTTTCTGAAATCACGGCTGGAAACGGAGGAATAATATCGTTTATGGATCCCCAACTTTCTATAAATCCTTTCATTATGCACGAGCTCCCTCTTGTGAAACAGGTTGTAGATTGAATAAATGCCCTTTATGCGACGAATGGTATCCAGCATGTCCCCAGATTATTTCTTACAATTTAACTGTTAAGCCAATTTCCATTGAACGGTTAAGCGGATATAAAAGGATTCGAATCATATCCATCACACTAATTTAGGCATTGTCGTTAAACCGCCTTGAATTCTGGAAACAGATTTAATCTATTTAGTGCAATAAAATCAAACTTCAAATTATGAAAAGGGTATTTGTAATCGGCGCTTTCTTAGTAGGAAGCTTTATTACCAATGAGCTTCGCGCTCAGGCTACTGATGATGATATTCAAATTGTACAGGGTGCGTGGGGCAAACAAAAAAGAGAACTTGTAAGTGCAGCCATGCAACTTTCCGAAAAGGATTCTGTAAAATTCTGGCCTGTTTATGAGCGTTATGAAACGGCAAGGAAAAAATTGGGCAAGGAAAGAATCAAGATTCTTGATCAATATGCAACCAATTTTGAAAAATTAACAGCAGTGCAAACTGATGATATTGTAGCCCGCTTATTTAAAAATGAAGCAGGATATAATGCGCTTCTTCAACAATACTATGCTGAAGTAAAAAAATCTTTAAATTCCATGCAGGCTGCGAAGTTCCTTCATATTGAAAGCTTCCTTCAGAATTATATAAAGACAAGTATTCAGGCGAATATTCCATATATAGGAGCCTTGGAAAAGGAAGAGAAAAAATAATTGATTCAATTGTGGTTATTAAATCAAAATGGGCAGGTGTATTTTATATCTGCCCATTTTATTTAGAAGAAATATTTTATCAGATTAATTTTGACCAGTCCCTGAAGACGGAGTAGGCACGGGAACCTGGTTCGAGTCATTGGCATGTGCCTTTTCCCACGCTCTCACTTTTACCCGAGCCGCATCAAATAATCTTTGATAATTGCCCATCAATAATTTTTGCTTTACGTCTGGACTAAGCTGCTTTAGCAATGGCGCGTACATGTTGTATACCTTCATATACTTTTCTTTGCTTGGCGGCGCAACTTCATCAGTGCCAAATAAAAACCTGTCGGGATATTTATTAAGCACCCGCACCATGGCCTGAATTGTTTCAGGAGAAGAGACAATATATTTTGCTACTTCATCCCAGGAGATATCAATGTTTACATGGCTCAGCTCAGGATCTCCCAATGCCTTTTCCAACAAATCAAGTTGATCTTTTACTGGTCGTACAATTCTTCCAAGGCCACAATGGGCCCAAATGATTGGTGTGTTTTTATGTCGAATAAATAAATCACGCAATTGCTTCATGAGGTAAGGATCTTGTCCCGCCTTAGGGAATGGCATATCAATGTCGTTGTGAAGAATCACTAATAAACCAGACTCTGCGCAAAAATCAAGAATCCGATCAAGTGCAGGATTAGCGAGCGAAGCTTTTTCTCCCGCAACTTTTGCAGAAACAAATTCTTTATGGATTGAAAACTCTCCGATGCCTGTAAACACGCCAGGGAAAGTTTTCAATACTCTCTTGATATGATCTGCAGCATACATATCTGCCGGATTAAATCCGGTGATCATCGGATCGAAGCGTTTTTGTTCTTCGGGTGTGAGTGACCGGTATTGCATGGCAATGTAAGCGTCGGTAAAAGAATAATAATACAGTGGTGCATCACTCGCGAGATAATAAGTCGGTGCAAAATCTCCTGAGTTACCGTAGGACCATTGCTGTTGAAGAGGTATTCCAAACAAAGTGCTTCTGCCAACATCAGTGCCCATGATTTGTAAAAACTGTTTCGCAGTAATTCCTTCCTGCACATAATTGGTAAGGTGGAAATGCGAATCGTAGAAAAGTGATTTGCTATCTGCCTGAGTAAATCCTTTATTCGGGCCAAAACTCAGAAGAAAAAGCCCTCCTGTTATGAAGGGCTTTAAGTTTGTGAATTTGAAATTTTGCATATAGAATGATTTCAAATCATTTTAAAAAAATTAGAGTAATACATCCACACCAAATGTAACTGTAGTACCTGTTTGACCCGCTGTATACAGGCCAAAGGTCCCACCAGCTGAACTTTTGTGAATATAATCGACCTGTCCATTTAGTCTCCAGCTTCTATTTTTAATTGGATAAATATTTACGCCACCTCCAATTTCAGATGGATGCCTCTTAAATTGATCCCAGAAATAAGAATTGATTAAATAAATATTCAGTGTCCTGGGAATTGCCATGTAGTTTATCTGCAGGCTGTATCCATAATCTTTGATTTCATTAATCGGAGTTGGTCCGTCTGCATTGAATTTTGATAATCTGCGGCCATACCATTCAGTCTGCAAATTGAATCCTTTATACTTAAATCCAAGATCAACTGCGGCCATATCATAATCTGCATTGAGTACAGTCACACCATCAGCAAGAGCACCGGTCTCAAAAAACAAAAGACCATCGGTCATGCGTACCTGCGTGTTGTCGGGAGAAGGTTCGCCGATATTATTAAACCTGTCCTCACGGCTATGAACAATCGAAGTACCGAACCTTGTGGCAAGTTTGTCGTGGTATTCCAGATCCACCATTCCCCCACGAGGACCAAATTCTCCTGTAGTTGGCATCCACCACAGACTAACACTTTTTGAAAGATCACGCGTGAGTTTTGATGCCTGAATACCCAGGATGCTCAGGTTGTTTCCGAGCATAAGGGTATAATTTAATTTCGGAACGATTTCGCCGGAAAGAAATAAACCGTTGGTGAATCCTCCACGAAGGGATTCTTCACCCATCGTGCGATCCGTTGATGAATAAAATGGGAAAGGGCCTTGCATAGATCTAACAGAAAGGTTTGGAGCAATACCAATTCCCAGGCGTGCATGTTTATTGAACTTGTATTGGAAGTTACCATACACAAGAGTTTGCTGGGTTGGCATGATGGTCCAAACAGTTGCCGTATAGGTAAATTTGGGGGTGCCCAACCAACCCGAAAACCAAATCATCACACGATGCCAGTAGAAATCATTTCTACCTGTAAATGTTTTTTCTCTTCCCAGGTGATCGTACCATGTTTGATGGCCCGGCATCTGATTCAGATAGCGGGCCATTGCATAAATACTGATGTTGAGTGATCCAAATTTGGTGCGTGCAATATCAAAACCCTTTCCCGGGGTAAATTCTCCCGACGCTACGTTAGCATAGGTTGTATCTTTTACTATACCTCTTTTGAATAAGATGACTTTGTTCAAGCTGTCTTCCTGGGGTGTTTCATTTTGGGACCAGGATTTTTCTGATACCTGAGTAAGTGCAATAAGTGTAAGCAAGCGGATTAATCCAGACTTTAAATTCATTCTCTTCAATTTTATTTTACTGCAGTGTTATAGTTAAATGGTCGTCGCTAACTATTTTACAGGATCAACCAGGTAAGGGTTGACTTTTAATTTATCTACAACGTATTGAATTACTTTTTGAGCTTTTACACTATTGCCGGCAGCATCCAGTGGAGGTGAAACGACAGCAATTCCAAATTTGCCAGGCGCTACCGCTAGCAAACCACCGCCAACACCACTCTTTCCAGGCAAACCAGTAGTAAATAACCAGATTCCTGAATTATCATATAATCCGGCTGTTGCCATTACAGCGAGAGTTTCCATAACTGTTTTTGGAGAAACGACTGTTTTCTTTGTAACAGGATTATAACCACCATTTGCAAGTGTTCCTGCCATTGTTGCAAGGTCAAGTGCATTTACATTTATAGCGCATTGTTTTGTATATACGTCTGTTGATTGAACGGGATCAAAATACATGCGGTTATAAGCCAGCAAAAGATGGGCGATTGCCTGATTGCGTAGATTGTCACCTGCTTCACTAACATATACAGGTCCATTAAATGGAAGTTCGCGTCCTGCAAATGCGTTCATTACTTCCTGTACTCTTTTCCATTTAGCTGCGGAATCTGCACCTGTAATCAAACTGGTAGCAGCGATTGCTCCCGGGTTAACAAGAGGATTTATTTCTTTTCCTTTTTGCAATTCCACGGCTACAATTGAATTGAAACGCATACCTGTGGCATCAACTCCAATTTTATCCATTACAGCCTGAGGACCCTGGGCTTCCAGAACATCAGCCATTACGAACACTTTAGAAACGCTTTGGATGGAAACCATTGATTTAACATCCCCTTTCGTATACACGGTGCCGTCAGTAGTTACGATTGCGATACCGAAAATATTGGGGTCAACTGTTGCCAGTTCTTTAATATAATCTGCATTCTTGCCTTCTTTGAGGTCTTTGTATTTATCATATGCTTCATTTAGGGCTGCCTGGATTTGTTCTTTTGTGAGACCATTTGCTGGTGCAGCAGCGGCAGTTTTTGAGGAAGTGGTTTTTGTTTTTGTTCCCTGCGCATTTATTTGCTGGATGAATCCTCCGGTTAACAGGAGTACACTCATCAATAGGCAACGAGAATTGAGTTTCATGATATACATTTTAATTTTTTAGTAAAATTTCTTTCGGGATTTGAGATTGTAATTACAGAAAGATCCAATAGATTTTGTGGGAAATCTATGATTCCATAAATCTACTAAGCCCATAGACCATAGGCATACTTAATTGAAGGTTTACGGTAACCTTCCGTTTCATTTAACCGTAAAGTGGTAAGCGTGGAAATTGTGGTAAAAATTGAAGACTTAAAATTGACCGGACCAGGACTTTAATTAAATTTTACTGTTAAATCCATGGTTTTTAAACCCGGAAAATCAGGATTTACGTAGATTTATTAAACGCCTTGCACTCCAATTTACATAAGGATTGACGAGTTTTGAAGTATCCGACCGGAGTAATTCCGACTAAAAAAATGCTTATGACCTCCAGAATATTCTTTGTAATCCTAATCTTTTCCTTTGGTACTGCATCAGCACAATACACAACCGACAAGGTTGTTGGTGCAAAAAATAAAGAAGTCATTGACAGTATCAAGAAGGTGGAGTATCCTTATATTTTCCCGATTTGGGGCCAGAAAGTAGTTGCAAAAGGATTTAAAATTCCTAAATCCGGAGGCTTAAGCGCCCAATATCTTTACCAGCAGTCTGACATCATTATTCACGATTTAAGTGTGGGCTTCAATAATGGGCCCATGTATAATTTAGACGAGATCATTCGCTTCAACAGTGCAGTTGCTACTTCAAACGGATTAAATATTCGTCCTGATTTTTGGCTATTTCCATTCCTAAATATTTACGGGATCCTGGCTAAATCAAAAACGTCAACGGCGATAGGTGCTGGAGTCTGGATTCCCGACAGCTCCGGATTCCACGAAATAGGCAGTTTTAAAACCAAGGCGAATTTTAATGCAACTACTTACGGGTTTGGTATTACACCTACTTTCGGAATTGGCGGATTTTTCATGGCGCTGGATATGAATGTAACATGGTCGGATATAGACGCATTAGATAAGCCTGCTTTTATATTTATATTGGGACCCCGTATTGGTAAGAATATCGCTTTTAAGAACAAACCAGACAGAAATATTGCGTTTTGGACTGGTGGGTTCCGGGTGCATATGGGTAGTACCACGACAGGAAATTTAAATGCATCTGAATTGTTCCCTATAGATCAATGGGAGGATAAAGTCAATAATGGTTATACGAAACTATCGTCTGCACAGGAAAGTGTTGATACCTGGTGGAATGGTTTGACCTCAACTGAACAAAAAAACCCTGTTAATATTGCCAAACATGAAACGGCTACCAGAGTACTGACTACTTATGGAAAAGTTTTAGATGGCGCTTCGCAGGTTGTTTCAAATGCAGGTGATGCGAGTATTCAATATTCTTTAAGCAAAAAGCCAAAGGATATGTGGAATTTTCTTTTAGGATCTCAGTTTCAGCTTAACAGGGATTGGATGTTTAGGGTTGAAGCGGGATTTTTGGGTAGCAGAACTCAAATCATTGCCGGAATACAATATCGATTCGATTTTTAATGAGTACCCTCGAAATTTTTAGCGACGTTTAATTATAAACGTTAGAATTCCCACCAAAATCTGAAGGAGAAATTAATGCCCTCCCTGCGATTTTTTCGCCTGGATTGGGTTATTTAACTGTAAAATCTGTTTTCGCAGAACAGTTAAATAGCGATTGTGTTACTTTCCCAATAGAGGGGAAGCTAAATTTGATTGTTCACTTGAAAGGAAAAAATAGTTTTTATGAAAAAACAATTGATTTTAATCTTGTTCGTAGTTGCACTGAATGTTTCGTGCAGAAAAACGCCTGACTATGATAAATTGTCGGTTGATTTTGTAGTCCAAACATCCAAAGACCCGGATGCAAACTTCAAAAATTATAAGACATTTTCAATTCCTGACTTTATTAAGTTAAGAACAACTAATCCTAACGACACAATTTGGGATGATCAGGATGCTATTAAGTTGCTTGACCAGGTAAGCCAGAATCTTATTAGCCGCGGATACACTAAGGTGGATCTGGGTGCTAATCCTGATTTGGGAGTAACAATGACTGCAATTAAGGATTTGAATATAGGAGTAATTTACCCGGGCTGGTGGTGGGGATATTGGGGCTGTTATTGGGGTTATTGCTACTACCCTCCATATTATCCATGGGGAGCAATTTATACCATACCAACTGGTACTCTAATCGTCGATATGATAGATTTAAAAGATGCTGGAAATGAACAGAAACTTGTTGTAAAGTGGGGTTCTGTTATGTCTGGTGGATTAGGTTATACTAACGATGATATACAATTGGGCATAAAAGCCATTGACCAGTCATTTGTTCAATCACCATACATTCAGGCAAATTGATAACCATAAAAAAATTATTTATGAAAAGGATAGGATTACTAATCGTTTTGATTGTGGCTATCAATTACAGTTCCTGGGCTCAATCAAATATATTCGGAATTTCCTGGGAAGTGAATACGCCAACCAACGGCCACTATATCACCAAGACAAGTTATGCCGGCGGCAAAATTGAATATCGCCATTTCTTCCAGAAAAAATATTCTGTTGGTCTTGCACTTAACTGGACTAACTACGAGCAATATTTTCCCAAGACGACAATTCAATCTAAGGATGGAAATAGTGCAGTTACCAGTGATTATGTAGCTCAGGTCTATCAGTTACCTATAACCGCAACTTTCCATTATTATTTTACAGGAAGTAAGTCATGGTTGCCATATGCGGGAATTGCACTGGGAGGTCAGTCATTGCAGCAATCTTTGTACTATAACGTATATGTTTCTGATGATGACAACTGGGGATTTGTAGCAAGACCTGAAATTGGTGTGATCTGGCATCCTGAGGGAAATATAAATTGGGGCATTATGCTGGGTGCTAGCTATAGCTATGCAACTAATAAGACAGATCTCATTGGAAGCAATTCCTTCCAGAATTTTGGACTTAGTCTGGGCTTTGTATTTGGAAATTAGTCCTGGCTTGCAGTCATGAACAGATTCCGGTGAAAGACCAAATATATTAGCGATTGCCGCAAAAATGTTTTAAAAATCCGTGCGGCTATTTTTCCTTGGTTTCGGTAACAAGGAGCCTATATGGCTCCTTGTACTTTTTTACACTAATCCAAAAAAGATTAGGCCCGATATTGGGCCTATTTAATTAAATGCAATGACTATTTGGAGCTAATGTGAAAGCGAAGTTCCTGTTCGAGTTCCCGAACCATTTTTTCATACTCTTCTATTGACTCCAGATTTTCTGAGTGGAGTTTCTTAGTATTTTCCAGATATTTTATGCACGAGTAGTAGTCATCCACAATGGACCTGAACTCAGCATTGTTGAGGTACAATGATTGTATATGTTCATCATGCATGGGAAATTTATCCTTGATCGCTTTTATGCGAATGTAATCGGGTTCCATCCAACAAAGTATTAAGTACTAACTAAACTCTTGCGGCGATCTATAACTAAACAAAAATTTTCCCTTGGTTAGACTAATTTAATACCGTATTTGACTATTCCAATATTCAGAAAGCGTTTTACTGTAAAACAAAATTTCTGACTAATTTCTGACCAATTCTGCTTGGAAACAATCGATTGTTTTCCAGTTCGATAACAATTCTTAATCTCCAACTTTTTTGGTGTTCCCAATTATTTCCAATAAATTGTTTAGAGATTACAATACATAGAGGCTCCGCACCTATAATTTTCGGTTCCTGTGAAGAATTTAACGATAAGGCTCGCCAACCAAAAATCGTAGGATGGACAATTTTTACCTGAGTATCGGTTTGCTGACCGCCGGGGTGGCTTTACTTGCCGGAATCATTTGTTTAATTTCCGGTTTGGATAGAGATGGTGATAAAACAGATTTTGTTTTTGGTATTCTTTGCCTTTCTGCCTTTGTTTTCCTGATATTGCCTCGGGCAGGATTCGTTTTAAATGACAATCCTCCATATTCTTCTGCATTAGAATTCAAACGAGTCTTTATTTGGTCCTATTATCTTCTTCTGATCTGGTTCATTCGATCTTATTCCGGGTATTCACATAAGGGTCTGATTTATGCGGCAGCTTGTTTGATGGTTGCCAGTTATTTCATCATGCTATTTACTAAGCAGGATCGTGCCCTTTGGTATTATATGTCAAGGGTAGGGCTGGGACTTATAACCTGGTATGGCATCGTTGGGGCATCCCGTCAAATAATAGGAGGTAAGAAGAGCGAAGGAAAATGGCTCATGACTGCCATGATTATTTTCGGAGTTTTAATAGCTATATCCACTGTCAATTCCCTTGGCCAAAATTTTATGAGTAAGGCTTTGGGTATGACTTACTTCTTTCCCAACCACCTGAATGTTCTTGCTTTCATAGTAATAATGAGTATGCGCTTACGGTCAAATACCCATGAACGTTATAGACTGGAGAAACAAATGAGATGGAAAGATACCAGATGGAACACTCTTGTAGAAAGCATGCAGTTATTGGTTATAGAGCTGGATAAACAGGGTAAGATCAATGGAATGAATCCATACGCTCTTCAAAAATTAGGAAATCAAACCATTGAAGAAGTATTGCATAAAGACTGGTTTTCGCATTTTACCTCGAAGGAAGAAGCCAGTTTGCTCAGAGAATTATTCTTAAATTCTATATCGGAGAACAAACTCCTGACTCATTTCAATCCGAATGTTATTTCTCGTAATGGATTGAATTTAATTATTAGTTGGACCGACGTGTTTATATATAATCCTGATGAAACAATAAAAGGGGTTGTGCGGATTGGTATGGATACTACCGAGCAGGTACGCGCATTCGAGCAGGTTAGAAAGCTTAAGAACGAACTTGAAAAAGAAAATCTTCATTTAAAGGGCCAGCCAGCTTTTGCTATCACCAGCAACGACATAATTGGTGAAAGCGAAGCGATCCAATACGCCATTCAAAAATCGTTGCAGGTATCCGGGACCGATGCGGGTGTTTTGTTGCTTGGAGAAACGGGAGCAGGAAAAGAACTATTTGCCGATCTTATTTATAAGAATAGTGATAGAAAAAATAAAGAATTCATCAGGGTTAATTGTGCTGCACTCCCTGCTGAGCTTATAGAAAGTGAATTGTTCGGACATGAAAAAGGATCTTTCACTGGTGCCATTGCGATGCGAAAAGGAAAATTCGAATTGGCACATGGCGGAACAATTTTCCTTGACGAAATAGGAGAACTTCCGCTGGCATTGCAGGCAAAACTGTTGAGAGTATTACAATCAGGCGAATTCGAAAGAATCGGAGGACAGAATTTGATTAAAGTGGACGTGCGAGTAATCGCAGCTACTAATCGCAATATTCAGCAGGAAGTGAAATTGGGAAAGTTCAGGGAGGATTTATATTATCGACTTAATATATTCCCAATAACTATCCCACCCTTACGGAAAAGGGCAGAGGATATTCCACTTTTGATATCGCATTATGTAAGAAAGTTTGCAGCACGACATCATAAAATAATAACTGAAGTTTCAAAAGGAGATCTGATAAAACTTTCGGAGTATTCCTGGCCAGGTAATATCCGTGAACTTGTTAATCTTGTTGAGAGTTCCGTAATTTGCAGCGAAGGAAATACACTTAGGATTCAGTGGCAAAACAATGAGGAAAAAAGTGTGAGTTCAGAACCATCTGATTATATTCTGATGGAAGATGTAGAGCGCGCGCACATTCTTAAGATACTAACAGATTGTAATTGGAAGATTAACGGTAATGAAGGTGCCGCAATGAAACTGGGTATGCACCCAAGTACTTTAAGATCCAGATTGAAGAAGCTCCAAATAGAAAGGGAGCATGAAAAAACGAATTTTCAGTGACGAAATGTCGTCACTTATCTGATATATCGTTGCATCGATAATTATGAATTAGAAAGTTTGTTCCTCAAATTTTTCAATCCTTCTCTGAGAATCAGAAGATTGCATTCTTAATTTTGCGTCGCAATAATCTGGCACACCGATTGAAAATACAGTAGCGGAGAAAATCTGAAATTGATCACAACCCTTTATAATTCCGCTTATGTATTATATGTCTGTTGCGGGATTTATTCCCGACGAAAAGAAAAATGAATTTGAGCATACCTGTCATCTGACCGGAACTCAGATCCCGAAAACCTGCGCTGGGTTCAGTTTTCGAAAGGACCAATATAACCAGGACACGTACAGGTTTATTTCTTACTGGTCCTCATTGGAAGCGCTGGAAGATTTCAAAGCATCTACTCCATTTCACATGTTGATAGGTGCAATTTCTACCCTCGGAGAACTAATTGAAAGAAAACAAATCCATTTTATTTAAGTCGTACGAAAAATTTACCATCCGCCCCATCGAAATCTAAAGATGACCTGAATTTTTTTTCCTAAGAAACCAAGCCTAAAAACGGATTGTTTATGATAACCGCGAAACCAAGTGAATACCAATCGAACTTTTGTCCCTCTGAGATAGAGGAGCAATTAGAAAAGATCCTTCAGGATGAACATTTCATTGAATCCAGGATCCTCAGCAAATTTTTAAGTTTTATAGTTAAAGAAACCATTTCGGGAAGATCCGACTGCCTAAAGGAGTACACCATTGCTACAAATGTTTTGGGAAAGCCAACACACTTTAAGCCTCAGGAAAATGGAATTGTAAGAATTCATGCAGGACGACTACGTCGCATGTTAAATCACTATTACGAAACCATTGGAAACAATGATGAAATTATTTTTTCAATTCCGAAAGGTAATTATGTCCCAATCTTTAGCAGTCGTGTTACAGATTCGGAGGAAAAACTGGATTTTACACTGGCAGGCAGGTCTGCAAAACAGAATTCCCAGGAACCTTTGGCCAGTTTTGCAATATTGCCTTTTGCAGTATCCAGTTCGAATGAAATGGTTAATTCATTTGCGGAAGGACTCTGTTCGCAAATAAATACAAACCTGATGGCCGTTAGACAAATTTCCGTTGTTGCCCATTCTGCATTAAGATATCTGGCAGGAAAAAACCTGGACTGGCACGAGATCAGTGTGATTGCAGGGTTTAATCACATTATGACTGGCAGCGTTCAATACGTAAGAGACCGGGTTCGGATATCAATTGAAATTTCGAAGTGCGAATCATACCGCCAGGTGTGGGCAGATACTTTTGAAAGACATTTGTCTGAAGCAAATCTTTTTGAAGTGCAGGACGAACTTTGTGATTTGCTGATAGGCCGTGTAAAGGAATTCTTTAGTGAAGGGAATGATATGGAGGAAAATCTGGCTGTACTCTCAGCGGTATAATAAGTATATAAATTGATTTAAAATGGATGGAACTCTGTTTCGTCCAAATCCTGCAATCGGGCGCATTAACTGCCTCCGGTTGCAGGTTATTCTTTTAATCAAGGTATCTGGTGTCGACACCCGTGACACAGATTTATACGTTAGCTCTATGGTTTCCATATTTCTACCAATAAAAATTTATTATCTTGGATGATAGTTGCCCTCTTCCTATGGATTAATTTAGACTCTTCCCTGTATACCCACCATACTTCAAAATACAGACTATGCCAATTTACATGGACGTCCATATTGTGCCAGGAGTAACAGCTAAAGATGTTGCTGAAGCCCATCGCATGGATATTCTCGTGCAGGATGACCTCGATTGTAAATGCATGACATACTGGATTGATGAAGGAAGAGAAAATGTTTTTTGTCTGATAGAAGCCCCCAATGCAGATGCTGTAACACGCATGCATAGACGATCGCATGGATTGATTCCGCACAAAATCATTGAAGTTAAAAGCAGCCTTGTGGAATCTTTCCTGGGAAGAATATACGATCCCTCAAATGCAGAAACTACCGAAGATGGATTAAAAGTTTTTAGCGATCCGTCTTTCAGGGTTCTCGTAATTGCCAAAACAGTGGATCCGGTTTTGCTTTCATTCAGACTGGGCCCGGAAAAAGCAAATCACCTTCTAAAGGGAATTGGAGAAGCCCTTCGTAAAAATCTTTCTGAATATAATGGACATGAAGTAGACCATAGTGGAACAGGGTTTATTATCGCATTCACTTCTGCAAGCAAAGCAGTGGCGTATGCTCTTTCCATACAAAAAACTCTGGATGATTCTAACATTGATCCCTCTATATTGAGAATGGCAATTAATGCCGGCGAGCCTATTTCTTCTACTGAAAAACTTTTTGGGGATACCATACAACTCGCAGAAAAC
>PSRI01000023.1 GCA_003175935.1 Bacteroidota bacterium | reverse complement strand
AGTACTTAGACTAATTCACATTGAACCCTGAATATGGAAGCCAAAACGTTTAACGTTTCGTGCTGACATTTTTCAATACTATGATTGGTGGTCCATCGACCCAGGTGTAAGTTCCTGCTGTAATACTGGGCGCTTTTGAGAAATTACCGAGAACTATATCAGGCTTGCCATCACCATCCAAATCTCCCACATCCATGGTCAACCATCTTCCAAACTTTCCTTCTTCGAAACTATAAGGTTGAAAGTCAAAATCTGAATTGTTCTCCAAATACACGAAACCTTCTTCGGGTTCGTGAGCATAGTCAGCAAAAAATGAAATTGCGGCAATATCTAAATCGCCATCTCCATCAAAATCACGGGCCATGGCTTTATAACAACCATTCATTGGAAAGAAATATTTCTGCTCGAAATGATTTGATCCATCATTCATGAAAATATAAATGCCGTGATATGGTTTCAACACACGGGAAATATCTCCATTGTCACCGCAGGTATATAAAATATCAGGATGCCCATCATTATTAAAATCATCTAGCTCAAAATATGAGGACCCATAAATTGGTGGGAACTGCAACAATTGTTGTTGATCGAACTTTCCATTGCCCTTATTCGTAAATAAGAATATTCCTTCTGGCGCGCGGGCAAACAATACCCATACATCCGGCAACCCGTCATGGTTGTAATCATTAACATAAGCTTTAATAGCTCCCGGAAGGGAACTTAAAACATGTCGCTCGAATTTTCCTCCACCTTTATTCTCCATCCATGAAAGGTATCCCTTAAGATATCCAAATTCGCAGACGAGATAATCAGTTCGTTTATCGTTATTCAGGTCAACAGAAGTGATCTGTACTGGCCTCGACAAAGAATCAAAAATGAAAGTCGTATCAATTAAAAATTTTCCATTCTTATCCCGTTCAAAATATTCTGCTTTTCCAAATTTGCCATTATTAGGATTCAATTTTCCAGCATTTGTGATCAGTATACTATCATTCTGAAATTCCATATCAGGGATGGGACCGTTTGATGTGACAGAATCCAGAAGATTTAGGTTATTATCGAAATGAAATATTTTTCTAAATCCTGCATCACTGGCAAAAATTGAATGAGGCTTTACAGTTTCGTCAATTTTCACATAGCTAATAGTTGGTGGGCCATATCTAAGTGTTGGGGCAATGACTTTAAAATTCGCCAAACCCATTTTGATTGGCGTTTTCCTATGCGCGGGCAATTGTTCCGGAGACATGGCCAGGTAATAATCAATTATGTTTTGCCACTCCTGCTGAGTGATCACAGGCTTTGATGGATAGTAATTACTGTCAAGGAATGGATCGCGCCTTTCGTTGGGATATTCTTTGAAGTTAAAATTGAAAATACCGAGTCGTGGGCCCATATTTGGCAACACAGATTCTTCCCAGGTGCCCATATTTAATAAAGAGGGGTCAGGAAATTCATGGCATGATTTACAATACACCATCGCCAGGGATTTTCCTTTTTCAATGGAGGAGTCCTGGATTTGAGGATAGACATCGTTACCTCTCTTTAATCTTCCGCACGAAGAAAATATTGAACCAGTGAGTATAACCGCAGAAAATAAAATACAGGACCGGAGTTTTGAAGGGCTTACTTTAACCATTTTCTATTTGTGATTTTGCGATCAGTTGGTACTACGCGCCCAAAAATAATAAATGAAAAAATATCCGGAAACACCGGCCAAACAATTTGCTGATCATTAATTATTTTTTCCATTCAATCCCAGTTCATTTGCTTTTTGAATCATCAGTTCAAAAGCTGCTTCATAACTATTCTCAATTGCACCATCAAGAATTGCATCCCTTATTGCATTCTTAATATCTCCAACTACTCTTGACGGCGGAATATTAAATGTCGACATAATTATTTCGCCTGTGATAGGAGGCTGCCAGTTCCTGATCCTATCTTTTTCTTCCACTTCATTGAGTCGCTCCTCCACCATAGTGAAATTTTCTAAATAGCGCTTTACCTTGACCTTATTCTTCGAAGTGATATCGGCTCTGCAAAGCATCAGTAATGCCTCCAAATCCTCACCGGCATCAAACAATAATCTGCGTATAGCCGAGTCTGTTATATTTTCTTTAGTGAGACTGATAGGCCTCAAATGCAGTTCAACCAGTTTTTGAACCATACGCATCTTTTCGTCCATCGGTAGCTTAAGCTTTCGAAAAATTTTAGGAACCATTCTGGCGCCTACTACTTCATGACCATGAAAAGTCCATCCATGACCATCCTCGAATTTTTTGGTTGCAGGTTTCCCTATATCGTGTAACAATGCAGACCAGCGGATCCATAAATCGTTAGTATGAATAGAAATATTATCGATTACCTGGAGTGTGTGGTAAAAATTGTCTTTATGCCCAAGGCCGTCTTTGTATTCTGCACCTGCAAGATCAATCATCTGCGGAAAAATAATATGCAAAAGACCTGATTGATATAATAGGTCCAGCCCAACAGATGGTTTTATGCTGAGCAGAATTTTGTTGAACTCTTCAGTTATACGTTCCTGTGACACAATACGAATTCTTTCCACGTTGGTTTTGATACCCTGAAATGTTTCTTCGTGGATTTCAAATTGCAATTGTGAAGCAAAACGAATTGCCCTCATCATCCGTAGCGGATCATCACTGAAAGTATAAGTTGGGTCAGACGGTGTACGAATAATTTTATTTTTGATATCCTCCATTCCATTGAAGGGATCAACGAGTTTTCCATAGTCAATTTCGTTCAGACTTACGGCCATCGCATTGATAGTGAAATCCCGCCTGTTCTGATCCTCTTCAAGTGTACCTGGAACGACTTCCGGATTGCGCGAATGATATTTGTAGCTTTCTTTTCTTGCTCCAACAAATTCAATATCTAAATCTTCTGCCCGTATATGTGCCGTACCGAAATTCTTAAAAAAATTTACCTGCGGACGGGGTTTAAATCTTTCCGCAACTTTTTTAGCGAGATCAATTCCATCGCCAACAGTTACAATATCTACGTCTTTGGATTCCCTGCCCAAAATTTTATCGCGCACAAAACCACCAATGATGAAAGCAGGTGCTCCCATTTCCGTGGCGGCATGAGCAATTTTCTTAAATATGAATTGCTCCTTTTCTGTGCAATGAATCTCCATACTTTGCAAATGTATGAAACGCGTTTATCGCAAGTGTTTTAGTAATCGAAAATCCGGGAGAAAAATCAGCAGAAATTATTTTTTATTATTTCGCAATTGAAGAATGAATGGCCCGCGCGACCAGTCCACCTGCGAATGAGTAAGCGTCGGTGGAAGAGAAAAATTCCCTAATATAAGATCAGTCTTTCCATCTCCATCAATATCACCTGCATCCATAGTCAGCCAGCGGCCAGATTGTGCTTCGGGTATAGAATAGGCTTCAAAATTCAGGTTTCCATTATTTTCAAGGTATACAAAACCTTCTTCTGGGTGGTTTGTATAGTCGGCAAAAAAAGAAATAGCAGCTATATCCAAATCACCGTCTCCATCAAAATCACGCGCCATGGCTTTGTAGCATCCGTTCATTCTGAAAAAATATTTCATTTCAAAATGATTTTTCCCGTCATTCAGAAATATATAAATACCGTGATAAGGCTTCAATATTCTGGATACATCTGAATTATCTCCGCAAGTGTAAATAATATCGTCAAACCCATCTTTATTGATATCCTGCAACTCAAAATACGATGATCCATATACGGGTGGGAATCGAATTATTTCCTGTTGGTCGAATTTTCCATTGCCTTTATTCAGAAACAAAAAAATACCTTCTTCGCCATGTGCAAATAATACCCAGAAATCAGGCAGACCATCATGGTTTTCGTCGCGCACATAGGCTTTTATAGCACCCGGAAGATTGCTCAGCACGTGTCTTTCAAAGCTTCCATCTTTTTTCCCTTCCATCCAGGATAAGCCTCCAATCAGGTAACCAAATTCACAAACAAGAAAATCCTCAATTCCATCACGGTTAAGGTCAACCGAATTCACCTGAACCGGGCGTACGAGTTGCCCGAAAAGCCCTGTAGTATCTTCTTTCATTTTGCCGTTGGCGCCTATAGAAATATATTCGGCTCTTCCAAACCTTCCATTGTTAGGGTTCAGAACACCAATATTACAAGCGAGCATCCTGTTGTTTTTAGTTTCAATATCAACAATGGGACCGGAAGTTTTCAAAGAATCAATGAGCCGAAGCTGCTTATCCAACCGAAACAATTTTTTACTAAGCACGTCACAAACCAGCAAATCAGAGGTTCTCACCTTAACGAATGATACAGTTGGTGTGGCAAATTTCCATGAGGGTGTGCTCGCGGAAAATAATGGAATACCCATGTGAATGGGTTTTGATCTTTCAGGGATGGTAAGGACTTTTGGCGCATTTTCAACATAAAATTTTTCAATAGTTTTCCATTGATCAACCGATATCATTGGGGAGTCGGGATAATAATTCCCTGGCAAATTATGATCGCCCCGGCTCGAAGGATAAAAATGGTTGCTCACTTTAAAAATTCCGAGATGAGGGGCCATATTGGGAAGAACTGATTCGGCCCAGGTTTTTTTATCCAGCAGCGATGGGTCCGGGTACATATGACAGCTTCCGCAATAAAGTGTTGCCAGATTTTTTCCCTTTGTAATGATGGAGTCTTTTGTTTCGGAAGATGATGGAGTAGGCTGGTGCTTACATGCATGCATCGCAAAAATGCATGTAAAAATTAATAGAAGGTTACCCACAACAGCCTTGCGTTTGTACATTAGGGTGATTGATTTTTTCATAGTGAGCTTTCGGACACTATTCTCAAATTTACGTAACTCAAATTATCTCCAGTCACATTTGTGTCAGATAGTCAATCAGGAATTTTCCAGTGTGCGGAGAAGTTGTTCATCGCGGATATCTAACGCACAACGAAAATGCCCTTCAGGACATGCTTTATATCCGTGTAGTCCACAGGGTCTGCAGTATAATTTTTCTTCAATCTCTACAATAAAACTCTGATCAGACAATGGACCGAAGCCAAATGCAGGAATTGTTGAGCAATACACCGCCGTAACGGCGGCATTCATGGCCGAAGCAAAATGCATGGGTGCCGAATCGTTCACATAATTCATGGCTGCATCTTTCATAAGGGAAGCAGATTGTAAAAAGCTCAGCGTACCTGCGAGGTTTTGCGCGTTGGCATGAGCAGATTGTTGCAGTATATTTTCGCAGAGTTCCTTTTCACCAGGAGCGCCCAGAAGATAAATTCTTAAATCTGAAGGCAATTTTTTAATAAAGCTGATCCATTTGTCGGGATGAAATTGCTTGGTGAACCAAACAGATGCAGGTGCAATACAGATATATTTTGAGGTCTTGTATTTGCTGACTAATTCATCGTCGGAATGTGAAGGGTAAAGTCTGGGGCGATAAAGCGTATTATCAGTAAAATGTTTGACAAGATCGAGGTTTCTTTGGATTTCGTGAATGGGATTCGAATCCTTACTGATGGGATGTGGAACCTTCACGTCGAAACCAAACCGAAACGGATTTTTATCGAAGCCAATTTTTTGTTTTGCTCCGGAAAAGATAGTAAGAAATCCAGTGGCTGCAAATCTTTGTACGTTGATTACTTTATCGTATTTGTTTTTTCTAATCCTGTTGGCCATTTTCCATAGCTCTGAATATTTGCCTTTTTTCTTATCCCAAATAAGTACATCATGCAAAAACGGATGATTCAGAAGTAATCCTTCGTTTCCTTTTCTAAGCAGGAAATCAATTTGTGCATCGGGAAAATGGAAATGTAATTTTTCAATCAAACCCGTAGCCAGTACCACATCGCCAACAAATGCCGTTTGAATGATCAGAAATTTTTGCATGCAGACAAAGTTAAGGGAACACTATTCCCTGATAATTTTCAATTCTCCTCTCTCCCATTTTACGATAGCTGAAGGAACAGATTTTGAACGATCGTTCTGCCGAAATTTTACCACGTAGTCAACGGCCTGAATAATTTCATTGGAAATTTCCCCGAAGTTGGACGGAGTGGCTTCACCGGAAATATTAGCTGATGTAGAAACAATGGGACCCCGCAGTCTTTTGATCAGGTGTTTGCAAAATTCATCCCTGGTTAGCCTGATTGCGATCGAACCATTTTCTGCAATCAAATTCGAGGCAAGTCCAATTGCATTTTCATAAATTATGGTTGTTGGTCTCGACACCGAATCTATGTAATCAAAGATGGCCGGGTCCGGACTTGCTACAAATTTCATTATATCTGTTTCATCGGCCACTAAAACAATCATTGTTTTCGATTCCCCCCTTTTCTTTATCTCAAATATTTTTTGAACAGCGTCTTCGTTGGTGGCGTCACACCCGAGTCCCCATACTGTATCCGTTGGATATAAAATGGTTCCTCCATTTCTGAGAACCTCTACGGCGTTTGAAATATCTGCTTCGTAATTCTTCATAATCTCTATTGGTGGATTTGTAAAATTACTGGCAAATGGACTAAGTTTTTGCATAAAGTTTCGCTGGTGAGATTCACGTATGTTTGCAAAAAATTTTAAGGATAATGGAATTGAAAGATCTCATCATTGAAGTTTGGAACAAAAGAGAGTTATTAAAAGAATCTAAATATGCCGATGCTGTAAGAACCGTGATTGAAGAGGTTGACAAGGGCAGATTGCGCGTAGCGTCTCCAACAGCCACTGGTTGGGAAGTGAATGAATGGATTAAGCAGGCGATACTGCTCTATTTTGGTATACAGCCCATGCAGACCTGGAATTTGCCACCGTTTGAATTCCATGATAAAATGTTGTTGAAATCAGATTATGCTTCATTGGGAGTAAGAGCCGTACCGCATGCAGTTGCCAGATATGGCGCATACGTTGCCAAAAATGTGATTCTGATGCCCAGTTATGTAAATATTGGTGCATATGTTGACGAAGGAACGATGGTGGATACCTGGGCGACTGTAGGCAGTTGCGCTCAAATAGGAAAGGGTGTTCACTTAAGTGGTGGCGTTGGAATTGGTGGTGTACTTGAGCCTTTACAGGCATCCCCTGTAATTGTTGAAGACGGATGTTTCATTGGATCCAGATGCATTGTTGTGGAAGGAGTGATTGTTGAAAAAGAAGCGGTGTTGGGCGCCAATGTGGTGCTAACCAAAAGCACAAAAATTATTGATGTGAGCGGATCAAGTCCGATTGAGTATAAGGGGAGAATTCCTGCAAGAAGTGTGGTGATCCCAGGGTCATATGCCAAAAAATTCCCGGCAGGAGAATACCAGGTGAGTTGCGCGCTGATCATTGGGCAGCGTAAAGCAAGTACGGATTTGAAGACGTCTTTGAATGATGCGCTGCGTGATTTTGGGGTTTCCGTATAGTTTCTCGCACCCCCTTCGTCACACTTCGTGCGACTTCGGCGGTCAAGAAAGGAGCGAAGGCTCGCCAAGACGCAAAAAAGCCGGAGAGCTAAACTCCCCGGCTAGACGAAATAATTTGAGTTAACGCCTTACTTTCCTGGTTTGGTGGCTGATTGTCCCAACAACTTCATCACTTCTTCATAGCTCATGGCCCGCAGTTGCTCTTTGGTATAGGAGTAAATACTTCCTTTGGCGGCTCTTCCCGGAATTGTGCCTGCAATTACCACGTACCTGAATTTTAGTCCGGAGTAGTTGAAGAAGGAAGTCAAATCAATTTTAGCAGGATAGTACACTTCATCAATATAAACCGATGCATTGGCAACATTGGTAGTTCCGTTGTTGTCAACGAATGCCAGGTAAGTGAGGATGATTCCTTTGTCAAGAATATCCTGGGTAATTGAAGGTGCATCGAGCGTTTGTGCGTAAGAGGTATCGCCGGGACCATTGATGATTTTATTCATGCTGAGCGTAATCCAGTTGCTGTAAAGTACACTGTCGGGGCCAGCTGGTCCGGGAGGTCCCTGAGGGCCCGTGTCGCCCTTTTTACAACTGGTTAAAGAAATTGTTCCGATTGCCAGAATAAAGGTGATCCATTTCAGAATTTTCATGACTGCTGGTTTTAAATTTTATTAATCATTTTAGGAGGTTGAAAAGATCCTGTTTCTATAGAGAGCGCTGAAAGAAGCTTTTTGATGCACGTCAGCTTTGAGCTGAGCAACTAATATTGTACCAATTGCTTCGATTTTTGCGTTCCGTGCCTGGGATCATATTATTATACGTGAAATTTGCACATAACTTTCGTAAAACTATACGTATTCTTTAAAAAGAAGTTTGAGTCAATCGACAAATACTTTAATTTAATAGACATAATCGTTTCTTCGCTCGGGATTTATTCAAGTGGTAAACGTGTATACCATCTCTGGAAGTTTGAAGGGCTAAACTTTTGCAATCGATGGTAACAGGCAAAATAAATAAGATCTTTTGGGCAGGTTTTTTTATAACGCTCGCGGGCTCCATTCTATTTTCTACAAAGGCAATCATTGTAAAGAAAGCTTTTGCCGATATAAAAATAGACGCCCTCACCCTGCTCGCACTCCGGATGGTTTTTTCCCTGCCATTTTATTTATTTGCGGCTATACATACCAGTTCGAAAAAAGAAAATGTGAAAATGAATTCCAAACAGTGGATGGGCGTTATCATCCTGGGGGTTTGTGGATATTATCTAAGCAGTCTCTTTGATTTCCTGGGATTGCAATATGTTTCGGCCGGACTGGAGCGCTTAATCCTTTTTCTATATCCAACTTTCGCAGTTTTAATCAATGCATTTGTATTTAAGGTGAGGATGAGCCGTACTCAAAAAATTGCATTGGCTTGCACTTATTCGGGGATTTTGGTAGCGTATGTTGGGGAGCTCAACCTTGAAAATCCTACACCTTTATTTTTGTGGGGATCATTTTTAATTTTTTTATGTGCAGTTACTTTTTCAATTTATATCGTTGGAAGCGGTAAAATGATTCCAAGCATTGGTGCGACTAAATTTACTGCTTATGCGATGTTGGTTGCAACTGCAGGTATATTGTTGCAATTCATCATCCGGGGAAATTATACGAAAGTGCATTTCGACCATCATTTATTTGTTTATGGATTGTTGCTGGCTCTGATTGCAACGGTGGTACCATCGTTTTTGATTTCTGCGGGAATGAAAAGGATTGGATCAAATAATGTGGCGATCGTTTCGAGTATTGGTCCGGTTTCAACAATTATCCAGGCTTATTTTATATTGGGAGAAAAGATTTTTGCTGCGCAGATTTTCGGTACGGTGCTGGTGATTATTGGGGTGCTATTGATCGGCTGGCGAACCAGTAAAAATTAGGGTAGAAAAGGTTTTTGGGTTACATTTGCAGCCCGCTTTAAGAGCCCAGGTGGCGAAATTGGTAGACGCACCGTCTTCAGGTGGCGGCGCCGCAAGGTGTGCTGGTTCGAATCCAGTCCTGGGCACTGAGACAGAAAGAGAAACAGAGCGAAGAGCGGAGAGCAAAGACAGAAGGAGAAAGAGAGCGAAGAGCGATTGTGCACTTTTTCTCTTTCTCTTTCTCTTTTTGTTTCTCTTTCTCTTTCTCTTTTTGTTTCTCTTTCTCTTTCTCTTTCTGTTTCTCTTTCTCTTTCT
>PSRI01000126.1 GCA_003175935.1 Bacteroidota bacterium | reverse complement strand
GGGGCGACTGGATTCGAACCAGCGACCACTTGCACCCCATACAAGTGCGCTACCGGGCTGCGCTACGCCCCGAATTTTGGTAGCATCAATTTGAATTCAGTATTAAACTAATTTCCATATTTCAGTGCGCTACTCCCGCCTTAGGCGGGAAGCTACGCCCCGAATATTTCGATTATCAAAGGGGCGGCAAAGCTAACTGAAAAATTCAATTTTAAAAAATTGAAAAGGCCCTGGAACAGGCTTGAATTGTCTATGAAATTCACCTCTTTAATCAAATTCAATTTATTTCGAAACATCGATTATCTTCGCTCAACTTTTCCAAGATGAAGATTCTCATTCGCAAAGCCCGCATTGTAGATTCCAATTCCCCATTTAACGGACATACGAAAGATATTCTGGTTGAGAACGGCAGGATCTCTCAAATTGATTCTAAAATTGATGTTGCTGCCGACAAAATCATAGAAATTGATGGTCTCCATGCCTCACCGGGCTGGATGGACCCATTCGCGCATTTTAATGACCCCGGATTTGAGTTTAAAGAAACACTGGAAACAGGTGCCCAGGCGGCGGCTGCAGGTGGATATACCCACGTTTTTATTCTACCCAATACCAATCCTGTGATTCATGGAAAGTCGCAGGTAGAATACATTAAAGAGAAAAGCCGGGGGCTCCCTGTAAATATTCATCCCATCGGGGCCGTATCAAAAAACGCTGAAGGAAAAGAACTCGCAGAGATGTATGACATGCGCACCAGCGGCGCCATTGCTTTTGGAGACGGACTCAACAGCATTCAATCGGCAGGAGTTCTTCTCAAAGCACTTCAATATGTGAGAACCTTCGACGGCACTGTCATTCAAATTCCTGATGACACCTCGGTTGGAACTTATGGACTGATAAATGAAGGCATTATTTCCACCACTCTCGGATTGCCTGGCAAACCCATTGTTGCGGAAGAATTGATGGTTGCCAGAGATATTAAACTGGCACGATACGCCGAATCAAGATTGCATTTTACAGCGATTACTTCTAAAAAATCGCTCGATTATATTTTAAGAGGAAAAGAGTCCGGTGCAAAAATCAGTTGCTCCGTTACGCCTTACCACCTTTTTTTCAGTGATGAGGATTTGATGCAATATGATACAGATTTGAAAGTAAATCCACCACTTCGCACCAGCAAAGAAAAAAATGAATTGCTTGACGCTGTGAAAAAAGGACTGGTAGATTGTATCGCCACGCACCATCAACCTCACGAATGGGATAGCAAGACCTGTGAATTTGAGCATGCCAGAAACGGGATGATAGGACTGGAATCGAGTTTTTCAGTACTAAGATCACTTGGAGTTGATACTGAAACATGGGTGAAACTATCGGCAACGAACCCCCGAAAAATTTTTGGAATGCCTGAAGTAATTATTAAAGAAGGTAGTGAGGCAGACCTGACTTTATTTGATCCTGAAAAAATTTACAGGTTCGAAAAAAATAATATCAAATCAAAATCAAAAAACTCTCCCTTTGTTGGCAGGGAATTGAAGGGTCAGGTTATTGGGATTATTAATGGGGAGAAATTATTTACGAACCAAAACTGATAATTCCAAAACTCAACAATATGCAACAAAAACCAGTTTCACATTACATGTGCGGTGCAATTATTGCCGCTGCCATGATTATTTTTTCAATTTTGGTATATGTATTAGGTTACTTTGGAAATCAAATGGTAGGTTACCTGAGTTACCTGATTCTATTAATTGGTATTATTGTTTCAGTGAGGCTTTATGGTAATTCCGTTGACAATAGCGCGTCTTTTGGAAAATTATTTTCTTTCGGATTTAAGACCACGGCATTAGTGATAGTGATTGTACTTGCATTTAATTTTTTGTTCTTTATCATTTTCCCTGAAGCAAAGGAGAAATTCTTTGAAATCAGCAGGCAGCAGATGGCAGAAAAAGGAAACACCGAAGAACAGATAGAGCAAGGTATTGCAATGATTCAAAAAGGATTTTGGGTATTTATAATTCTTGGAACAATTTTCATGTGTGGAATTGTGGGGCTGGTTGCAGCAGTAATTGGCGCGGCCATTACAAAGAAAAACCCTCAGTCTCCTTTCCAACAACAAGCATAAAAAAGGAGTGTTAATGGATATTAGCATTGTTATTCCATTATTCAATGAAGAAGAATCGCTACCTGAATTATGCTCATGGATCACAAAAGTGATTGATGAGCACCGTTTCTCCTATGAAATAATTCTGGTTGATGATGGGAGTAAGGATTGTTCCTGGGAAGTGATAGAAAAGATACGCCGGGAAAACCATCACGTGAAAGGAATAAAATTCCAACGCAATTACGGCAAAAGCGCGGCGCTTAATGAAGGATTTAAGGCGGCTTCGGGGGATGTTGTTATTACTATGGATGCAGATCTTCAGGATAGTCCGGATGAAATTCCTGAATTGCGTAGAATGATTGTAGAAGATGGGTTTGACCTGGTGAGCGGATGGAAGAAAAAAAGGTACGATAATACTTTCACCAAAAATATCCCTTCCAAATTCTTTAATGCGGTTGCCAGGAGGATGACCAGGGTTCAATTGCATGATCTCAATTGCGGACTAAAATCTTACACAAAAAAAGTAGTAAAGAGTATCGAAGTTTATGGTGAAATGCATCGCTTCATACCGGTCCTCGCTAAACTTGCAGGTTTCAGAAAAATTGGAGAGAAGATAGTGGAACACCGTCCGCGCAAATATGGAACTACCAAATTTGGCTGGGAAAGATTTATCAATGGATTCCTCGATCTCACTTCAATTCTATTTGTAGGAAAATTCGGAAAACGTCCCATGCATTTCTTCGGACTTTGGGGCACTGTTGCGTTTTTTGTGGGTTTGCTCATAAGCCTGTACCTGATCATTGGGAAGCTTGTCTTTACTGATTTTGCACTTACCAACAGGCCGGCTTTTTACCTGGCGCTTACCTTATTGATTCTTGGTTCGCAATTATTCCTCGCGGGATTTCTCGGCGAATTAATTTCCCGAAATGCGCCTGAGCGAAACAGTTACCTTATTGAAGAGAAGTTAGGTCTGTAATAAGAATAGAATGTTGTCAATCCTATGGAAGAAAAAAAGAAATTCGTTATGCTCGGTTCTGCCCATCCACTCAGGGGTGGGCTTGCTTCGTATAATGAAAGGTTAACCCGCGAATTTCAAAAACTCGGATGGGATTCCCGAATTTATACTTTTTCACTGCAATACCCCGGATTTCTGTTTCCCGGAACATCTCAATATTCCACAGAACCCAAACCTGCCGACCTCAACATATTCGTGAAGGTGAATTCCATAAATCCCTTGAACTGGATTCGCGTCGGCAGGGAAATAAAAAAACTTAAACCCGATATCTTAATTGTCAAATTCTGGTTGCCTTTTATGGGTCCCTGCCTCGGCACCATTTGCCGAATAGTGAGAAAAAATAAATTCACAAAAGTTATCGCAATCACTGACAACGTATTTCCACATGAAAAAAGACCAGGAGATAACCTGCTGATAAAATACTTTCTCAATTCCGTAGATGGTTTTATTACGATGAGCGAAAAAGTTCTTGCAGATCTGCAATCATTTGCCCTGAACAAACCTGAAAAATATGTGCCTCATCCTCTCTTTGATAATTTCGGGGAAAAGGTCGAAGAAAAAGAAGCAAGAGAAATACTCCATTTAAATCCCAGTGATAAAATCATTCTCTTTTTTGGCTTTATTCGCAAGTATAAGGGTCTCGATATTCTGCTTCAGGCAATGACGAATCCCGCGATTCGAAATTCAGGAATAAAACTACTGGTTGCAGGAGAGTTTTACGATGATCCAAAACCATATTTAGAAATTATTGAAAAGGAAAATCTTAGTGAGTCAGTTATTTTAAAAACTGATTTTATCCAGGACAGTGAAGTGAAGTATTATCTGAGCGCTGCAAATTGTGTGGTACAGCCTTATATACATGCCACCCAAAGTGGAGTAACTCCCCTTGCCTATCATTTTGAAAAGCCAATGATCGTAACAAATGTCGGAGGATTACCCGCATTAGTACCCGACGGAAAAGTGGGTTTAGTTGCGGAACCAGATCCATCTGCTATCGCTCAGTCAATCCTGCGTTTTTTTGAATTAGGAGAAGATTATTTTATTCCTCATTTGCAAAAGGAAAAAGAAAAATATTCCTGGAACAATATTGTCCAGGCAGCACAAGAGATTGCCCGGGAGAGTCGTGCCTCGCACAACAATTAAATCACATAAAAATGAATTAGGTTTGTTTCCAATTTTGAAAAAACAGAATGCTAATAAATGATTTATCGAAGTAAAGCTCCATTGAGAATAGGATTGGCAGGTGGCGGCACAGACGTAAGTCCATTCAGCGATCTTTACGGAGGCGCTATATTGAATGCAACCATTTCATTGTTTGCATACGCCAATATTGAGCCTTTGCAGGAAGCAAAAATCATTTTGAATTCTGTGGATCAAAAAGAACTTGAAAATTTTGACTACACAACCGAACTGCCCACAACCGGAAAACTTGCATTGCTTCAGGGAGTTTATAACCGTATACAAAAAGATTATGGCATCCCCCAAAAAGGATTCAGGCTATCTACTTTTGTAGATGCACCAGCAGGATCAGGATTGGGCACCTCTTCTACCCTTGTCGTGGCAATCATTGGAGCATTTGCAGAAATGCTGAAACTGCCACTTGGCGAATATGATATTGCACACTATGCCTATGAAATTGAACGAAAGTATTTGAATCTGGCAGGAGGAAAACAGGATCAGTATGCCGCGACTTTTGGTGGCGTTAACTATATGGAATTTTATGAAGAAGACAAAGTGATTGTAAATCCTCTTAGAATAAAATCAGAATACCTGTCGGAGTTGGAAAACAACCTCGTTTTGTTTTTTACATCAACCAGCAGGGAATCTGCTACAATTATTAAAGAGCAACAGAAAAATGTAGAGCAGAAAATTGATAAGTCGATAGATGCAATGCATCAGTTGAAAGAACAAAGCAGGATGATGAAAGAGGCTTTGCTAAAAGGCAAACTGGATGAGGTTGGTGAAATTCTTGATTTTGGATTTCAGCAAAAAATTAAGATGGCTTCGAATATTTCGAATCCAATGATTGAAGAAATTTACAACGCCACTAAAAATGCCGGCGCAACAGGTGGAAAAATTTCAGGAGCCGGCGGCGGTGGTTTCATGATTTTTTACTGCCCAGGTAATACGAGATTCGACGTAATCCGTGCATTAGGAAAATTTGAAGGGCAGGTTCGCCAGTATAATTTTACAAAGTATGGTTTAACAACCTGGTCGGTTTAATATTTACTCCGGCTGAAAAATTTATTTATGAAAGAAAGAATAATAGAAATCATCAAAGCTTCGGTTGCTGTGAAAAATCAGGTTTTAGCTGATGATGTGCTGCTCGATACAGTTGAAAAAGTTGCAGATGTGATTACAGATTGTTTCAGAAAAGGAAATAAAGTTCTTTTTTGCGGAAATGGCGGAAGCGCTGCAGATGCTCAGCACCTTGCTGCAGAATTTAGTGGCAGGTTTTATACCGACAGAGATGCACTCCCAGCAGAAGCTTTGCACGTAAATACCTCATACCTTACTGCAGTGGCTAATGACTATAGTTATGATGTTGTTTATTCCAGGATGGTAAAAGGAATTGGAAGAAAGGGCGATGTTTTGGTGGGATTATCAACTTCGGGAAATTCTAAAAACATCATTCATGCATTCAAACAAGCGCACGAAAACGGTATGATCACCGTTGGTTTTACAGGCGATAGCGGAGGGCAAATGAAAGAAATTAGTGACTACCTGATCAATGTACCGTCTAAAGACACACCAAGAATTCAGGAGTCACATATTTTACTCGGACATATCATTTGCGAAATGGTTGAAAAAAATTATTTCAATCACTGACAGATTTAGTCATGCAGGAAGCAATCATTTTGGCGGGAGGATTAGGAACCAGGCTCAAATCTGTACTTCCCGATACACCAAAGTGTATGGCTCCTATCGCAGGTAAACCATTTTTAGATTATCTAATCAGGTCTCTGCAAAAAAAAGGAATTGAAAAATTCATTTTTTCTCTCGGATATAAATACGAAATCATTGTAGAATATCTTGAAAAAGAATTTCCAAACCTCAATTACAAATCCTCGATTGAAGAAACGCCATTGGGTACGGGTGGCGCCATAAAACTTGCTGCAAGTTTGGGTGAAGGCAAAACCTTAATGGTTGCGAATGGCGATACATTTTTTGATATTAATCCTGGGCCAATTGAGGCCTTTCATCATATGTGCGGAGCGCATTGCACGCTTGCGCTAAAACCCATGGTCAATTTTGATCGATATGGGGTTGTTGAATTGAATAAAGATTATAGTATATCAGCCTTCAAAGAGAAAAAATTTTACGAATCAGGTTTAATCAATGGAGGAATTTATTTTTTGAACAAAGGGAAATTCCTGGACGAAGATTTACCGGACCAATTTTCCTTTGAAAAAGACTATCTGGAAAAATTTGCCGGTCAACGAAGGATTTTTGGTGTGGCACAGGATGTATACTTCATTGATATAGGCATTCCGGAAGACTATATAAAAGCCCAGCAGGAATTACCTTTGCAAATTCAAACTAATCAGTCTAAATGAAAGCGGCGTTTTTAAATAAGATAGACAGGAGCTGGACACTTTTTCTGGACCGGGATGGTGTAATTAATCACGAAACAGAAGGGGATTATGTGACGAACTGGAGTGAATTTCACTTTTATGATGGCGTGAAGGATGCCATGACTTTTTTCGCCACAATATTTAACAGGATAATATTAGTTACCAATCAACGCGGCGTTAGCAAGGGATTGATGGACGAAGCCGACCTTAAAGAAATTCATTTAAACATGCTTGGTGCTCTCGAATCACATGGAGGAAGGATAGACAGAATTTATTATTGCACAGACCTTGATGATATCAGCCACAATCGCAAACCTAATCCTGGCATGGGCCTGCAGGCCAAAAAAGATTTTCCTGAAATCGATTTCAATAAAGCAATTATGATAGGAAATACGATGGGTGATATGCAGTTTGGAAAAAATATCGGAACATATACTATCTTCATCTCTTCAAACAGGCCCGCACCCGTAATGCCCAATTCTCTTGTAGATGCAGTATATCCAACGCTAATATCAGTAGCAAAGGATATCAGGCTACATACCACTCAGCGGTAATACCACAAAAGAGTATTTCGGATAAATAATGGTAAAGGTATCTTCGACTCGGTTTTACCTTTTGCCCTTGTGACCGGAATACCAGAAGTTTTGAAACGTGAAATGCCCAGGTATTCCGGTTATTTTTTTCTTCCCGGCGAAAAAAATTCCGCGCATACTTTCAACAGGTAAATTATTTCTAACACATGATTCGACACTCAGCAATCGGGTCCATATAATCTAATAGCAAACATGAAAGTAAGTAACGACAAGGTAGTTAGCATTCAGTACCTCGCCACCGATGAATCAGGCAACATTGTAGATTCAAATGAAGGACAGGAACCTCTGGAATATCTTCATGGTTACAATAATATTCTCGCGGGATTAGAAGAAGCCCTTTCAGGATTAGCTGAAAAGGAAGAAGCCAAAGTTGTCCTGAAACCAGAAAACGCATATGGCGAATACGATTCAAAACTTGTTTTTGAAGTTGAAAAGTCCCAGTTTTCAGAAGATGCAGCGGCCCTCGATATAGGAACCATGGTGCAGTCCTCGGATGGAATGGAGCTGATTGTTACAAAAATGGAAGGTAGTAAGGTTACGCTCGATGCAAATCATCCTCTTGCCGGGAAAACACTTCATTTCAATGTAAAAATCCAGAAAATCCGGGAGGCTACACCCGAAGAAATCGACCATGGGCATGTCCATTCCCATAATCACCCACATCATTAACTTCCGAATCAATAAGGGATTATAAGCAGGAATTTCAGTAATTTTAACTGTACGCCAGACAGATAACTTGCCATGAAATTCCTGCTGAATAAGAAAATCATTTTGGCGACGATCGTACTCCTCGTTTTGATCGTTGTGGGGCTCAGCTTGACAACAAGAAGGAAGATTGATTACATCACAGACGTAAAGCCCATCATCAATAAAAATTGCATCACTTGCCATGGCGGCGTAAAACGGAAGTCGGGATTCAGTTTATTATTTCGTTCGGATGCACTTGCTAAAAATGAAAGTGGAAAACCTGCTATTATTCCTGGCGATCCCGATCATAGTGAAATGATCAGAAGGCTCACTTTAAAAGATCCCGAAGAAAGAATGCCCTATAAACATCCACCTCTCTCTGAAGAAGAAATTGGCATTTTAAGGGATTGGATTAAACAGGGTGCAAAATGGGGCGACCACTGGGCTTATGTCCCTGTAAAACCTACACCCCTCCCGGAATTTCACAAAGGATTTCTGGGATTGTTCGGAGAGGAAAAGCCTGAATGGATCAAAAATGAAATTGATTATTTTGTTTACGATAAACTTCAACAGGAAAAATTAGAACCTACTCATCAGGCCGATAAAGCAACTTTATTAAGAAGAGTTAGCCTGGATTTAACCGGAATTCCAGCTCCTGAAAATCTCGCATCCTCCTTCCTTCACGATACAAGCGAAACAGCATATGAAAAATTGGTGGATGGCTTATTGAATACTCCTGCATATGGTGAACGTTGGACCGCTATGTGGCTCGATTTGGCAAGGTATGCCGACACTAAAGGTTATGAAAGAGATGATTCAAGGTCCATTTGGCGCTATCGGGACTGGTTGATCACGGCGTTTAACAAAGACATGCCATACGATCAATTTCTTACTGATCAACTGGCCGGCGATCTGCTCCCTGATCCTACCAATGACGATTATATCGCAACAGCATTTCACAGGAACACTATGACAAACGATGAAGGCGGAACTGATAACGAAGAATTCAGAACTGCAGCGGTTATCGACAGAGTGAATACAACCTGGGAAGCATTGATGGGAACTACGTTTGCCTGTGTGCAATGTCATAGCCATCCTTATGATCCTTTCAGGCATGATGAATATTACAAGTTCATGGCCTTCTTTAATAATATGCGCGATGAAGATACTTTCGGAGATTACCCTTTGCTTCGTGAGTATAAAAAGCCAGACAGTAGCAGATTGGCCAAATTACAATTATGGCTAAATACCAATACATCTCCTCAAAGAAAAAGGGAGATTATGACATTCGTTAAAACCTGGCAGCCTGCAATTAATTCTTTGCTTGCAGACGAATTTACCAACAGCGAATTGCTCGATACAAAATGGCTGGTGCTGCGAAATCACGCATTATGCAGATTAAAAAACGTTGACCTTGAAGGCAGGAACCAACTTATTTTTAGATATATCAGCTGGGTGAACGGCGGCAACTGGACAATTCACCTTGACAAACCTGATGGAACAGTTCTTAAAACCTCAAGTCCCATTAATAGCAAAGGGAGTTGGAAAAATGCAACTATTGAGATCCCCGAAACGCATGGTGCACACGATCTTTGGTTCACGTATGAAAATTCAAACCTCAAAAGTCCACTCGATAATGGTATTCAGTTCGGCGTATTTTATTTCACAAAAGATTTTCCCGGTAAAGGAAATCCTGGTTATGACAGTGCTTTCAAATATTTCAATGAGCTAATAGCATCAGACAATATTGTGGTCACTCCTATTGCCATGGATAATCCTCCCGACATGTTTAGAAAAACTAATGTTTTTGAGAGAGGAAATTGGCTGGTGAAAGGAGAAGAAGTGAAACCTGATGTACCACATTATCTCAATGCATTTCCGCAAAATGCTCCAAAGAACAGGCTCGGACTGGCCGAATGGATGACCAGCAAAGAAAATCCCCTCACATCGAGAACGATTGTAAATAGAATTTGGGAACAAATTTTCGGGACAGGAATCGCAGAAACTTTAGAAGATTTAGGGACACAGGGAATTGCACCTACTCATCAGGAATTATTAGATTGGTTATCATGGAAACTGATGAACGATTATAAATGGAGTCTGAAAAAATTAATCAGGGAAATTGTAATGTCCGCAACCTATCGTCAGGATTCAAAAGCCAGTGAAGATGTTTTGAAAAAAGATCCATTTAATAAATTTTATGCGCGCGGACCGAGAACGAGATTATCAGCTGAACAAATTCGCGATCAGGCTTTATCTGTGAGCGGGATATTGAGTAATAAAATGTATGGTCCCAGTGTATTTCCATATCAGCCAGGAGGGATTTGGCTTTCACCCTGGAACGGAGCCACCTGGGAAAGAAGTAGTGGAGAAGATCAGTACAGAAGAGGAATCTATACTTATTGGAAAAGAACGGCACCCTATCCAAGCATGATGAGTTTTGATGGAGCAAGCAGAGAAGTATGCACTGCGAGAAGAATAAGAACGAATACGCCGTTGCAGGCGCTTGTAACGCTTAACGATTCGGTTTATGTAGAGGCAGCGAGATTTTTCGCGTTCAGAATGGAGAAAGAAGGTGGTACAGATATAAAGAATCAAATTAGCAAGGGCTATGAACTCGCGTTGCTAAAACAAATATCACCACAGAAGCTAACGGTATTGGATAACCTATATAAAGCAGCACTTAAAAAATTTGCTGCGGATAAGAACAGTACCTGTGAAATGATTGGGGTGGATAATGAACATAATAATCCGCAAACTGCTGCGCTTGTAGTAGTGGCGAATGCGATGTTGAACCTTGATGAGTTTGTGACTAAAAATTAGATTAGAGAAAATGACAAGAAAAGAATTAGATACTCAAAGATTATTTCAGGAAGCCCGGCATGAATCTTTACAGTGGGTTACAAGAAGACATTTCCTGAAAGACAGTATCACAGGTTTGGGTGCGATGGCACTTGGTTCTTTTCTCGCCGGTTGTGATTGGCTGGGGTCCAGGCAAACGGGCTCTAATATTTTATTTGACAGTGCACATCCTCTTGCCCCCAAATTGCCCATGTTTCCTGGCAAAGCCAAATCTATCATTTATCTCCATATGGCTGGTGCTCCTTCCCAATTGGAATTGTTCGATTATAAACCGGCGTTAATGAAACTTGACGGGCAGGATTGTCCTCCCTCACTTCTGGAAGGAAAAAAATTTGCATTCATCAGGGGCGTTCCAAAAATGTTAGGACCGCAGGCAAAATTTGCACAATACGGAGAAAGCAGAACATGGCTTTCTGAAAACCTTCCGCATTTTTCGACTGTAGTTGACGAAGTAAGTTTTTTAAAAGCAGTTCAAACCGACCAGTTCAATCACGCTCCCGCGCAATTACTTATGCATACCGGAGTTGCGAGGTTGGGCAGACCCAGCATGGGTGCATGGGTCACTTATGGTTTGGGAACAGAGAATAGTAATTTGCCCGGATTTGTAGTTCTTACCTCAGGAGGTAAATTTCCTGATGCAGGTAAAAGCGTCTGGGGAAGCGGATTTCTTCCATCAGTATATCAGGGAGTACAATGCAGATCCGAAGGTGATCCTGTACTTTATATAAAAGATCCTAAAGGAATGGATCGCGATCTGAGGAAAGCTTCTATCGATGCGATCAATGAAGTGAACAAACTTTCGTACGAAGAATTTAAAGATCCGGAGATTCTTTCGCGCATTTCACAATACGAAATGGCATTCAGGATGCAGACTTCTGTTCCGGATGTAATGAACATTAACGATGAACCTGAATATATTCATGAAATGTATGGCACACAGGCCAACAAAGCATGTTTTGCAAACAATGTTTTGCTTGCAAGAAAACTGGTTGAAAAAGGCGTGAGGTTTGTGCAGTTATTTGACTGGGGTTGGGACAGTCACGGTTCCGATGCCAATCTTGCTATTGACATTGGATTCATTAATAAATGCAGGAGCGTTGATAAAGCCATGACGGCATTAATTCTCGACCTTAAGCAAAGAGGATTACTGGAAGATACACTTGTAATTTGGGGTGGAGAATTTGGGCGAACACCAATGCAGGAAAATCGTGAAGGAAAACCAAATCCTTTTAAAGGTCGCGATCACCATACAGAAGCATTCACCATTTGGATGGCTGGTGGCGGAATCAAAAAAGGATTCAGTTATGGGGAAACAGATGAAATTGGATACACTGCAATAAGCGGTAAAGTGACCCCTTATGATATCCAGGCAACGGTGCTCAATCAACTTGGATTTGATCATGAAAAATTTACTTATCAATTCCAGGGAAGACCATTCCGACTTACTGATGTGCATGGAAGAGTCATCAATGAAATTCTTGCCTGATATGAGCGACCAGAATTTGCTCATAATGAAAAATATTCCAATCATCATTCAACAACCAAATACTAAATGCCCCTAAACAGAAGAAAATTTTTGTCTTCAGCTGCCGCATTAAGCGGAGCGCTCATGACACCATTCGAACAAATTTTTGCAGAACAGCCATCATTCAAAATTCCAGCTGACTTTACCGTGAAAATCCTGGCAACGAACTGGGGATTTAATGGAACGATCGATGAGTATTGTGCAAGAGTGAAACAAGATGGCTATGACGGAATAGAGATATGGTGGCCAGGAGATAAAAAAGCAGAGGATGAATTATTTGCCGCACTTAGGAAATATCAGTTAGAACTTGGTTTTTTATGCGCAGGGTCTGATGCAAAATATGAAGTGCATTTCAAACAGTTTAAGGAAATGGTGACTGCTGCTGCAACGCAGCAGATCCAACGTCCGCTTTATATCAATTGTCATTCCGGAAGGGATTATTTTCCTTTTGAACAGAGTAAGACCTTCATAGATCTAACGCAACAACTTTCAAAAGATAACGGAGTAATTATTTGCCATGAAACACATCGCTCAAGAATTCTTTTTGCTGCGCACGTGGCGAGGCAATTTGTTGAAAAGATCCCTGATCTTCGGGTAACCTTCGACGTTTCCCACTGGTGTAATGTTCATGAGTCTTTATTGCACGACCAGGATGAGACAGTACAAATGGTGCTGACCAGAGTGGATCATATTCATGCCCGTATCGGACATCCTGAAGGACCGCAGGTAAATGATCCCCGCGCACCCGAATGGGAAGCACCACTGAAAAGGCATTTGGAATGGTGGGATAAGGTGGTTGAAAATAAAATTAAGAGTGGAGCGAAAAGACTTACAATTCTTACAGAATTTGGTCCGCCAGATTATATGCCCACATTGGCTTACACCCGCCAGGCACTGGCTGATCAGTGGAATATCAATGTGTTTATGAAAGATTTATTGAGAAAGAGATATGCACCCAAATAGATAAATTCTAATCAACTTTAACTTCATCCATCATATTATTCATACCAAGTGATCCTCAGCATTACAGAATTAATTGGCCGGTTTCACCCGGTACTTGTTCATTTGCCTATAGGTTTTTTAATTTTGGCGTTGATAATGCTATGGCTGAGTCGCAAAACAGCATTTTCGAATATTGAATCAGCAGTAAAAATTGCTTTCTTACTGGGAGCGCTAAGCGCAGTTGTATCATGCATCAGCGGATTGTTTCTCTCAGCAAACGGGGAATATGATGAAGCCACATTATCCTGGCACAAATGGATGGGTTTGTCTGTAGCATTGATTTCTTCTATATGCTATCTTTCGCTTGCACACCTGAAATCCTTTCCCTGGCAAAGCCTTCTCACTTACATTTCAGGATCTGTATTATTCATTTTAATTTTTGTAACGGGACATTTGGGAGGCACACTAACGCATGGTGAAGGCTTTCTTACTCAGCCACTGGAAACAATTTTCAGGGACACTATTCCAAAAGCAGCAAAAAAAATCATACGCAATGTTCAGGAAGCCTCAGTGTACAATGACATTTTGCAACCGATGTTCCAGAATAAATGTTATGGCTGTCATAGTTCCGTGAAACAAAAAGGCGGACTTCGTATGGATTCAAGAGAATGGATTTTAAAAGGAGGAAAAGATGGAGATATTATTTCAGCGGGCAATCCCGACAAAAGTGAAATATACAAGCGCCTAATCCTCGATCCACTCGAAGAACATCATATGCCTCCAAAAGGCAAACCGCAACTCACCGAATCAGAAATTGCAATTATTCACTGGTGGATAATTAATGGAAGTCCGTTTGAGAAAAAAGTAAAGGAACTGGACCAACCGGAAAAAATGAAACCTATTCTCGCTTCATTGCAATCTGATACCAATAGTTCAAAAGGTGTTGCAGATATTCCTTCTCAAAAAGTGAGTCCTGCAAATCAAACTGCATTGGATGAGCTAAGAAAAACAGGTGCGGCTATATTACCAGTAAGCGAGGGAAGCAATTATTTATCTGCGAATATTTTTCCGGGGGTAAAAGAAGGTAATGAAATTGCAACTATGTTAGAACCGGTTTCGAATCAACTGATCTGGTTAAAATTAAATGGAATTAACCTGTCGGACTCGGGTATGCGATCCATTGGCAAATTGACTTCGTTGATACGATTAAGCCTGGACAATACAAAAATTACAGATAAAGGATTAGCACAGCTCCAGGGACTGAATCACTTGAAATATTTGAATCTTGTTGGAACAAACACCTCAGCTAATGGCGTGATTCAACTCAAATCCCTGAAGAATATTCAATCCATCTATTTATACAAAACCAAAATTAACCGAGCTGGATTCGAAGAAATTAAAAAGGCTTTTCCCACAGCGTTCATTGATACAGGCGGGTATCAGGTTCCTTTTCTGGCAACAGACACTGCGATTGTGAGACAGGTATTAAAGCCAAAGACTGGTAAATAAATTAATGGGAAGATCTCATTTCGGATTCTTTTGAAAGGAGTTTTTGCAGCAATATCATTTGATTTCCTGCCCTCACAAAATTTTGATTCGCGTAATGAGCACCGTAATAGGCATCATCCTGGAGATGGTCTGTGATGAAGCGAAGAGCCTGCATATAAATCAGGTAACAACCTCCGTCGAAAAAACCCGACTTTTCATCTGCAGATAATTCTTCCCTCATCTCACTCAGGTAGCCTTCACATATTGCATGGTAATATTCATCCCGAACTTCAACTTTTGTGAAATCAGATTCTTCTTCGCTTACTGGCGACAGATAGGTCCTGAACATATCACCTACGTCACTAATAAAATATCCAGGCATTACCGTATCAAGGTCAATAACACAGAGTCCCTGGTTGTTTTCATTAAAGAGCACATTGCTGATTTTAGCATCGTGGTGCGTAACTCTTTTTTTGAATCCACTACTCTGTTCCATAGCACCAAATCTTTTCACAAGAAAATCATGTTCCACTAACCATTGGATCATTTCTTTTGAATCTTCAATCCTCGAAGGATTGCCCTGCTTAATTGCATCAAGAAATTGCGAATATCGAAGTGGCAGGTTATGAAAATCAGGAATAGTGATTCTTAACTGAGATACATCAAATCCATTTAGCAATTTTGTGAACTTTCCAAATTGTCGTGCTGCTTCATATGCCTGACCAGGACTCTGCACTACATCAATTGTATGCGAATTTTCAACAAAAGGAACCAGTCTGAAAAAACCTTTGTCCTTTATATGCACTATGTCGGCACCCGATTTTGAAAGAAGAGGTCTTACGTATAAATAATTGGGGAAATTTTTATGAAGGTATTCGCCAATGAGTCTTGTGTTATGTGCGATGTCTTCGGGTTTGCGAAAAATTTTACAATTTATTTTCTGAAGGATAAATGAATTTGCATCTCCGTTCAAATGAATTTTCCAGGTATGGTTGATGAGGCCGGTTCCAAATGGCGTAACATTTAGTGCAGCGCTATTTAAACCGTATTCATTTAATACCTCGCTTATCATTTTAAATTATGAGTAATAAAGATAGATGAAAAGCCAAATGCAGACAGGCTTTGAAGGGATAATGTTCAAAATTAACACAAACGATTTCGTTATTTTTTATCTTAGAAAAATGGATCTTAAAAAAATGATTTCGGTTGGCCACACAAAGAAACAATGTGATAAAATAGTTGCATATGTGGGTTCCGATCAAAAGCGTTTTGACGAGCTGGTTAAATTTTTTTACGACGACGAATACAGGGTTGTCCAAAGGGCGGCATGGCCACTGAGTTATTGTGTCGTTAATCACCCGGGACTTATTAAGAAACATCTGAAAAAGATGGTTCAAAACCTCAAAAAGCCAGATTTGTCTGTAGCAATTAAGAGAAATACAGTGAGATTTCTGCAATATATTCAGATTCCAAAGTCTGTGCATGGAGATTTAATGGAAACATGTTTTAAATTTTTGATGGATCCTAAAGAAACGATTGCGGTACGGGTTTTCTCAATGTCTGTTTTGGCCAATCTTGCCAAAGATTACCCGGAAATTAAATCTGAATTAAGAAATATTCTGGAAGATCAAAGAGAAACTAAAACCGCAGCATTTCGCAGCAGGGCAAGGAGGATATTAAAACAATTATGAAGTAAAATCCAGTCTGTACATTAGTAAAAAGCTGCCAATAATCAGAAAGGTGAGTATTGTTTCGAGTATCCATTTTGATTTTTTGCTGATGCCTGAATTTCTTCTAATAAAAAAATAATCGCACAACATCATCAAAATGCCGAAGCCTCCTGTATAAAAGTAGGCTGAGGTGGGCCAAAAATTTCTGGAAACCATGATTGTGAGAAGGAGAATGGAGGCAAGCGAAATCATGAATCCTGAGATCGACAATGGAGAATCAAAAAATTTCATGTTTTACCCGGTTTATTAAATTCTTTAAAAATGAGCCGCAGTGATTGATCGTATGTAAAATATTTGTACGCCCAATTAATCAAAACCTGCAACCTGTTTTTGGTGCCAAGAAGGAGTATCAGGTGTAATGACATCCAAACAAACCATGCAAATGCCCCGCCAAAATGTAGTTTTCCACCAGGAAAATCTACGACGGCCCTATATCTTCCTACAGTTGCAAGCGAACCCTTATCCTCATATTCAAACCGAACCTGATCCTTATTGCGTAGTTTTTTCCTCAGGTTCCCCGCCAGTGTTTTAGCCTGATTTATGGCCACATTCGCAACCTGGGGATGACCGGAGGGATAAAGTTCTGTTTCCATATGAGCGATGTCGCCAAGTGCATATATATTTTCTGTGCCCATCACTTTGCTGAACCTGTCCACAATTAATCGGTTTCCCCTTGCGATCCATTTTGGATTTGCACCCTCAGGAACGTTTCCTTTGATTCCAGCGGCCCAAATAACAACAGATGAATTTATCTTTTGACCTGAACTGAGTACCACCCATTTGCCATTATATTCTTTTACAACTGTATTAGTAACTACAGTGATGCCTAGTTCTTCGAGATATTTTCTCGACTGAGCAGAAGATTTTTCACTCATAGTTCCCAATGTTTTCGAAGAACCTTCTACAAGAAAAATTCTCATTTTCCTAAAGTCCAGCTCCGGATAGTCTTTGGGTAATACCCATCTACGCATTTCCCCAAGTGCCCCGGATAATTCCACACCGGTTGGTCCACCACCAACTACCACCACTGTCATCAAACTATCCAGTTCCTCTTCAGTTTCCGCAACAAGTGCATTTTCAAAATTCTCAATGATGGCATTTCTTAATTGAATAGCCTGAACGGTGGCTTTCATCGGGTATGCATATTTTGTTATCTGCTCATTCCCAAAAAAATTTGTATCAGCACCAGTAGCAAGAATCAATGCATCATAGTCAAATTCACCAATATCGGTTATGGCCTTATTGTTTTCATGGTCAATCTCCAATAGATTGGCCAGCCTGATTCTTACATTTTTACTTTTTTGAAACGCTTTACGCAATGGAAAGGAAATATTGCTTGCATCAAGTCCGCCCGTGGCAACCTGGTAAAACAACGGCTGAAACTGGTGATAGTTGAACCGATCTATAAGTACGATATCAAAATCCTTGTCGTTATTTAATGCTCTGGCCAATGTAAATCCTGCAAATCCTCCTCCTACAATCAATAGTTTCATAAAACAGATTTAAGTCAAAGAATCATCTGTCACAAAGTTATTAAATTTTCAATAATTATTGAAAATTTAAAATGTACCAGATTTTAATAAGGGAAAGCAATAATTGGGCAGGACTAATCAGCCGGGAAGCATGAATAGCATCAGAGTCTGAAAATTCAGGGACAATATTAATACAACATTCTAACCTTAATTGTTTCCTTCACTCCTTTCAACAATTCTGCTGCATTTTTTGAGAGATTCTTATCAATATCCAATACCACGTACCCAATCTGGTCATTAGTTTTTAGGTATTGACCAAGGATATTGATATTATGAGTCGATAGCAGCGTATTAATTTGCGATAGAACCCCAGGTACGTTATTGTGAATATGAAGTATTCTATGGGTTCCTGCCTGTAAAGGAAGTGCCAGTTCAGGAACTGAATGAGATCCCGTGGTAGTTCCTGTTTCAAGAAAATGGATCAATTTGGAACTAACATCCTCTCCAATATTAGCCTGGGCTTCTTCTGTTGAACCTCCAATGTGCGGAGTTAATATCACATTGGGCAAATTTTGCAATGGTGTTTGAAAAACATCACCATTTTTCTCCGGTTCAATCGGATATACATCCACAGCTGCGCCAGCAATTTGTCCAGCCACAATCGCCTGCCTCAATGCTTCCAGGTCCACAACTTCACCACGTGCATAATTGATCAATATGGCTCCCTTCTTAACATGTTTAAGAGAATTCTTATTAATCATATTCATGGTTTCAGGAGTCTCAGGTACATGAAGAGTTACGACATCCGACTCCTGCAATAAATCCTTCAGTGATTTTCTCGATTGTGCATTACCGAGAGGAAGTTTTGTAAGTATATCATAAAACAAAACTTTCATTCCAAAAGCTTCGGCCAGCACACTTACCTGCGCGCCGATATTGCCATAGCCAATTATGCCCAGTGTTTTTCCCCGCAATTCATAACTGCCCTTGGCCTCTTTCATCCATTTCCCTTCGTGGGCGGCCTTGTTCTTATCCGGAATCCTGCGGATGAGCATGATTGCTAGTCCTATTACCAGTTCAGCAACTGATCTTGTGTTGGAATAAGGTGCATTAAATACAGTTACCCCGTGGCTGGTAGCTGAATCGAGGTCCACCTGGTTTACGCCAATGCAAAAACAACCTACCGATTGCAATTTTTTGGCCGCATCCAATACTTTTTTCGTGATTTGTGATTTTGATCGAATCCCCAGAAGATGAACATCCTTAATTTCTTTGATAAGTTCTTCTTCTGGTAAAGCGCCATTTAATTTTCTAATAGACTCATAACCCGCCCTTTTGAAATTCTGGACTGCGAGGTCACTGATATTTTCGAGCAACAATATGTTAATCTTGTCCTTCGGATAACTTGTCTGCTTTTTCTCATTCATGATTTTGTCGTAAAATTGCAGCGAAAATAATAAGTTATCTTATTTCTGCGTTCTTCACGAACCAAATCCAGATGAAAAACTTTCTAAAAGCCATATTACCCATAGTGCTTATTGCAGGATGCTATTCGACAATCGACAAAAAGCCATCCGAAAAAGCAAAAGAAGACTCGACTTCATACTATCCCCCTGCTCCGGTTACAATTTCAAAAGCTGAATACCGCAGATACTACAGAGCGGCCCAGGAGTTTTATGAAAATGAGCTTCAATCCTCACATTTTAATGGCCAGTTTCTAGTCGCAAAAAAGGGTCAGCTGATTTACGAAAAAAATGCGGGGTTTGAAAGGCTGTATGGAAAAGATACCATGAGTTCACATAGTCCTCTTCAACTGGCTTCTGTTTCCAAAACATTTACCGGAATGGGCATTTTGAAATTGTGGGAAGAAGGCAAACTTCAGATTTCAGATGAAGTATCTAAATATCTCATTGGATTTCCTTATCCTGGCGTAACTATAAAGACACTTCTTAATCATCGTAGCGGTTTACCAAATTATGTTCATGTTATGGAATTGTTGGGTTGGGACAAAAACAGAATTGTCTCCAACGAAGATGTTTTACAATTCCTGATTGACAACAAGAAAAAACTACAGGTAGGAACTCCAAACAGGGGTTTCAGTTATTGTAATACCAATTTTGCTTTGCTGGCACTAATTATTGAAAGAGTGAGCGGAAAACCTTACCCGGTTTTCATGAAAGAAACTTTCTTCGCTCCGCTTCAAATGAACGACACTTATGTTTTTACAATGTCGGATTCAGCAAGAGCAATTCCTTCCTATAATTGGAGAAACAGACAGGAAGCATTTACTTTCCTCGATGCAGTTTATGGAGATAAGAATGTTTTTAGCACTGCCAATGATATGCTTAAATGGGATAATGCCCTTGTTTATGGCAACCTGTTTAAACCAGCCACACTTGATTCTGCGTATAGTGGTTACAGTTATGAAAAGAGGGGAATTAAGAATTATGGGCTCGGTTGGAGAATGTTGGAATACCCAACAGGTGAAAAAATCATTTACCACAATGGATGGTGGCACGGTAGCAATACAGTTTTTGCCAGGTTGCTTCAGGATTCTGCAACTATCATTATTTTAGGAAATCGTTTCGACAAAAATATCTACCACGCTAAAAAGTTATTCCCTGTATTCGGTAAATACGATGCCGAAGAAGATACAGACGAATAATTCTCTTATTAGTCTCCGTAATCCATTTCGCGTTAGGTACCAGATCAAACAGACCCTTTGCCTTCTGCCGGGCTTGCATTACATTTATGTAGGTGAATTCAATGAAAGTATTTTCGGCAGTTCAAATGAAAGAATGGGACCAGGCCACCATTCAAAATGAGTCTATTGATTCCATTCATTTGATGGAAAGAGCAGCGATAAAATGCTCTGAATGGATCCTAAGGAATATTTCTGCGGAAAAAGAAATACTTGTTTTTTGTGGCAAGGGAAATAATGGTGGCGACGGATTATGCATAGCAAGAATTTTGTTGCAGCATGACCGAAGGCTGAAAACATATATCCTGGATACCCAAAATAAATCTTCCCCGGACTTTTCGGCTAATCTTAAACGTTTGGAAAAGCTTTCAGGCGATATAGGAATGATTGAAAAGTCATCGGACTTCCCTTCCATTCCTCCGTCAACAATTGTGATCGATGCCCTTTTTGGTTATGGTTTAAGCAGAAAGGCAGACGGGTTGGCAGCAGAACTAATTGTACACGTGAACCAGTCGGGCGCTTATGTAATTTCTGTGGATGTTCCCAGTGGGCTGTTTACCGACCAGAGTTCAAAAGGCGGCACAATTATCAAAGCCAATACCACACTCACCTTTCAAACAACCAAACTGGCGTTTCTATTAGGAGAGAATGATCCCTATGTGGGCGATGTATTTACTCTAGATATTGCTCTCGATGAAAAATATTATACTCAGACTCCTTCCCGTTTCGAAGTTGTACATGAATCTCTTGTTAAGTCAATTTACAGACCCAGAAAGAAATACTCAAATAAAGGCAATTTTGGAAGCGTTGTTTTAATTGCCGGCAGCTATGGAATGATGGGTGCCGCTGTTTTAAGTGCGAAAGCCTGTCTTCGGGCAGGTGCGGGTAAGCTTACCTGTTATATTCCAGGTGCCGGGTATTCTATTATGCAGACTACTATACCTGAGGCGATGTGTATCGCAGATAAGGAAGACAGGTACATTTCATCTTTTACGACCGATCATACATTTGATGTTTATGGTGTTGGGCCAGGCCTCGGAACGCACTCCGAAACGATAAATATGCTCGAAGACCTTTTGCTCAATGCGGATGGTCCTCTTGTAATTGATGCAGATGCCCTAAATCTACTAGCATCCAGGAAAGATCTATTGCAACATATACCCGCAAATTCAATCATTACTCCTCATCCAAAAGAATTCGAGAGATTATTTGGTAGCAGCGAAAATGATTTTGATAGATTGGACCTCGCTCTCGCAAAAGCCAGTGAACTCAATATTATTATTATCCTGAAGGGGTATCATTCCTTTATTGCAACGCCAAACGATAAGGGTTTTTTCAACTCTACCGGAAATCCAGGCATGTCTACAGCTGGCAGTGGTGATGTACTAACGGGAATGATTGCAGGCTTTCTTGCTCAAAAATATTCTCCCACGCAAGCGGCCATGCTTGGCGCTTACTTACATGGCGCTGCAGGAGATATTGCAGCGTCGAAACTCTCCCAGGAAGGAATGATTGCATCTGATATCATAAAATACCTTCCGTCAACTTTCCTCAAACTATTTACAAAAAATTCATAAGAAAAAAAATCCATTCGTTGGTTTAGTGAGTTATACACATGTCTGAATATTTATTTTTTCAACAGTGTGGGGTTTTCGTGTTTTGGTTTTGGTATTTCCTATTTTGATCTTACTTTTAACTACTGACAACGATTGAAATTCTATGAATCAATTTCACTCTGTTCGCCTATCCAATCCTGCAAGACCGGTTCCATCCCAACCCTTCACTATTTTTTTTCGTCCATTTATTATTACAAAACCAACTCGGCTATGAAAAAATTTTACCACTTACTTACTGTGCTTGTCCTAACCACCTCACTTGCCCAATCACAAAACGTTTTTACTGTAACCACTACTGCGGACAATGGTCTTAATGCGACTCCACTCGCTGGAAGTTTCAGGGCAGCTTTGATTGCAGCAAACTCTACTCCCAACGTTGGCGGCTTTCCTGATGTAATTCAATTCAACATTGCAGTGAGTGGCGTGCAAACGCTTGTCATTTCCAATGTGAACCAGAATCAATTCCCGACAATAACCGAAAGTGTAAAAATTGATGGTTATAGTGAGCCGGGTAGTGTTCAGGGCCAGGTTGGCGGCGGCACCAGGGTGATCAACATTGAAATTGATGGTTCTAATTTTCCAAATGGACCCGGTTTGGTAGTTGATGCTTCCGATGTGGAAATCGAAGGTATTTCTTTATTCAATTTTAATGGAGATGGTATTCAACTATTAGCCGGACGAAATAATCTATTTGTCTGGGGCTCTAATATTGGTGTTAATGCTTCTGGTGTTGCTCCTGCAGGTCGCGGAGGAAATATCGGAACGGGAATTTTGATTGCAAGCGGTGGATTGGCGCATACTGGAATCAGCATAGGAACCAACCTTGATGGAACCAACGATGTTAATGAAGGAAATGTGATTTCAGGAAATGATCCAAATGCAGCTACATTTGACGCCATCTTTGTAAACAATACAATAAGCTCAAATTTTTCGGGCAATTTTATAGGCACAACAGGCACAGGCAATGCTGCGGCCAGGAACGGCTTTAACGGAATTCGCATTCTTAACTGTCATCCTACGGATTTCACTCAAAGAAACCTGATAGGTACTAATGGTGATAATACAACAGATGCGGAGGAAGGAAATGTTCTTGCTAATAACTCAAATGGTGTAGCCATATTAAATTCTGAATTCACAATTGTTGCGGGAAATATTATTGGATTAATGAAAGATGGTTCAAGTGGAGGAAATGGACCTTTTACATTTCCAACTGCGGGATCTGGAGTCATAATTTGGGGTTCTGCACAAAATGTTATTGGAGTTAATGGCGACAACAGCGCAGGTGAAGCAAATGAAAAGAATTTTATTTGTTCCAATGCCTGGAACGGTATTACTATTTATGAAAATGGAGGACTTGGTGGACCAACTGCCGATAATATCGTAGCCGGCAATAATGTTGGCGTGGGGTTAGATGGTACTACCGCGCTCGGTAATACAAATTTTGGAATAGGCCTGGTGTCTGCAGGTCCAAATGGAGTTTCAAGCAATGTTATTGGTAGTAATGACGATGGAATTTCGGATGGCCTTGAAGGAAATCTTATTGCAAACAATGGCCTTGATGGATTAGGAATATTTGCAACAGGTGCGGGTCCTGCAGCCGGAAACAGATTCTCACGCAATTCGTATTACAATAACCTGAATAGTGCTATTAATTTAAATGTTGCTGCTGCCGGTAGTCCCGCTTGTAATTTACCTAACTCGGGCACACCTGGAGCTGCTACAACGCCAAATAATTTTTATGACCATCCGGTATTGGAAAGTGTAACCCTTTCTGGTAGTACCGTTTCTTTCAAAGGATGGACGCTCCCTGGAAGTACAGTTGAATTTTATACGGTTGATGGTGTTGTGTCAAGACCCTGTACCACGCCGGAAGTATTAGATTTCGAAGAAGGAAAAACTTTTTTGATTAGCGCAAAAGAAGGGAGTGGTTCGGATTTAGATGCAGGTGTTAGCGCATATACGGCAGCGTTAGAAGGTACCAATCCCGGAACTTCTTTTACTGCAAACAGGTTCCAGTTTGACTTTAATTTTACATTACTTGGTGGAACTGTAAATGGTGACCCATCTGGCAGTGGAATTGTTGCCCTTGCCATAAGTGATGGAACTCAGGGCCAATTGGGATCAACCTCTCAATTCAGTGCCATGGTTGTTGCAACAGGTACATTGCCCGTAACGCTGCTCAATTTTGATGCAGTTGGTGCACAGGGCAAGGTTAATATAAGCTGGTCGACAGCAACTGAAACCAATTCTGATTACTTTGATGTTGAACGCAGCGCCGACGGAGTTCATTTCAGCACTGTGGGCACCGTAAATGCAAAGGGAAATTCTACAAGCGTCAGCAAATATTCACTGGTAGATGGCAATCCGATAAATGGTGTCAGCTATTACAGACTGAAAGAAGTTGATATTGATGGCAGATTTACTTATAGCAAAGTTGTCATTGTAAGATCAAATGGTGCCAGTGCCAGGGTATTGATCAGTCCAAATCCGGCCAGAACACAAGCTACAATTACACTTACACTTGACCAGGCCCAGTCATTGCAGGTTAGAGTATTCGACAATACGGGCAGGGCTACGCGCAGCTACAGGTTCAGTGGTGCTGCAGGTGTAAATAAGTTCGATTTGAATGATATTGGAAATCTGCCTTCAGGAGTATATAATGTCGAAATCATCGGCACATCAACTCATGCAAGGGAAAGATTTGTAAAAAATTAATTTGAATACTTAGAATAAGCAGACCCCTCCTTTCGGAGGGGTTTTGTGTTTAAATATGTCAATGATTTCTACCCAATTTGGCCCGGGGTAAATAAATAAGGGCCGAATGGTATTTTTGGCCTTAATGCCCTATTTTTGCCGTCCCTAAAACACAGCTACTTCACAAGAACTCAACGTTTATGGATAAATTGTTTTATGTCGCTCCGGCAATGGGTATCCTTGGCCTGTTGTATACTCTGGTGAAATTTAAGTGGGTCTCTAAACAAGATCCCGGGTCTGATAGAATGAAAGAAATCAGCAATTATATTGCTGAAGGTGCAATGGCCTTCCTTAGGGCCGAATGGAGAATTCTCGGAGTTTTCGTTGTTATCGTAGCCTTTCTGTTAGGCTTAATGGCGATTTCAAATCCCAGCTCACACTGGGCAATTGCATTAGCATTTATTTTCGGCGCTGTATTTAGCGCAACTGCCGGATATATCGGTATGCGCGTAGCGACCAAAGCTAACGTACGCACTGCCCAGGCTGCTAAAACCAGTTTAAGCAAAGCCTTATCCGTTTCCTTCACCGGAGGATCCGTAATGGGTCTCGGTGTAGCCGGCCTGGCTGTTCTTGGATTAGGCAGTCTCTTCATCATCCTGTACACGAAATTTGTTAGTGGTATCGATGCGGGTACAAAAGAATATACAGAAGCAATGGTGAAAGCCATTGAAGTTCTTACCGGATTTTCTCTTGGGGC
>PSRI01000030.1 GCA_003175935.1 Bacteroidota bacterium | reverse complement strand
AATTTGCAAATGTCATCGTATTTATTAAGGCTTGCATTTTTTCGTGCCTGTGTACATGCATTTTCCGAAATATCTAATCCAAGTACCTGTTTGGCCCCGTAGTGTGCAGCATGAATTTCAAAAGTTCCGGTGTAGCAAAAAGCTCCGAGAACATCAGCGCCTTTTACTATGTGTTGAATTGCTTTGCGATTATCCTGTTGATCGAGGAAATAACCTGTCTTTTGTCCGTTCGCAATATCAACATGAAATTTCAGTCCATTTTCATTGATGATGATATTGGTATCAAATGGTTCTGATAAAAATCCTTTTTGTTGTGCAAGTCCTTCCAGTTCCCTCACCGGAACATCGTTTCTTTCAAATATTCCTTTCGGTTTGAAGATCTGGTTTAGGGCATCAACAATACTTTCCTTCCACGCATCAATTCCCAAAGCAAGTGTTTGAATTACAAAATAATCATTGAATTTGTCGATGATGAGCTGAGGTAACTCGTCTGCTTCTCCAAAAATCAGCCGGCAATTTTCTACATAACCTAATTTTTGCCTGTATTGCCATGCTTTTCTAATTCTTTCGAGAAAGAAATTTTTATCAACCTGGTCTGATTTTTTCCTTGTGAGCAATCGCACCATAATTTGCGATTTGGGATTAATATATCCTTTTCCAACGAATGAATTATCGGCAGTAAAAACTTCAACAATTTCTCCACCACTAACGGTGCCGTCAACTGTTTGAATTTCGTTCGCAAATATCCACGGATGTCCGTTCTGAATTCTATTGCTGATCTTCTTTTTGAGTCTCACTTTTATCATGCCTGCAAAGGTAATGGGAATGGTTGGAGGAATGTGAGCAATAAATCAGTCAAAGGAAGGGCTGATAATTGTACAATGTTCTATATTTATCCCAAACTATCGTAGTATGAGAAATAAAAGTTTAATCAGTCAATCTTTTGTATTTGTTGTTGGAATTGCATTTTTAGTGTCCTGTAATTCTTCAAAATATGCAGGTGGGTTTAGTTATAAGTCAAAAGACCCGGGGATGGATATTGCTTCCAGTGGATATACTGCACCTGTCGCCGAAAAAGCGCCTGAAGAAATTAGTTTGAATGATAATGCGGAAACTACTGAGGTACTCACCGATGCACATGTTAAAATTTCTCCCGAGCAGAATGAAAAACTTTCTGAGGTGCGCGCCCTGGTGATTGAAGAATATTACAAGCAAAAAATGAAAAGAGAGGTAACAGCGAGTCAGGCACCAATTAAGAGCAGTGAAATCATTGCCAATGTTGCCACACAAATGCAGGAGAAAGGAATGATTGAAAATATTTCGGAAAAGAAACTACATAAGATCGAGAAAATGGCCGATAAAATGGATAAGAAGGCCGAAAAAAGAGGTGGATTTTTGGGAGAGGGTATTGATCTTTTCCTCGCCATTTTGGCCATTGCGGGTCTGGCAGTGGCGTTAATTTTCGGGACTTTTATAGGGGTAATAATTTTCCTCGTTGCAGGAGGAATTTGGCTCTATCGCAAGCTGGTACATTAATGAAGACCAATATATCCGTCAATTTGACCTGCCCTTATTTATTGGCAAAATTGTTGTCCAATAGGAGAATATATTAATTCAGGGAGAACTTTTAAGGAAATGAGCAAGAAAAACACTGATAATCAGGATCAAAACACAGGGAACAGTTTCAAAAACATGAATATGGACATGAATGCAGATGAGAATCTGGCAGGGACCACGCATTTGAACGAACAAGTGGCAGAAGAAGCCGAATTGGAAAAGATGAGTTCCGAGCTGGAAGAGCAGAAAGAAAAATATCTGCGGCTCTATGCTGAATTCGACAATTTCAAGAGAAGAAGTGCCAGGGAAAGAATAGAAATTACTCAGACTGCCGGAAAGGAAGTAATAATTTCCTTACTCGATGTGCTGGACGATTGTGACCGTGCCGAAAAACAATTAGAAGGATCCCAGGGTAACGAGGATTCACTGAAAGGTGTTCAACTCGTATTTAACAAACTCAGAAATACCCTGGCTGCAAAGGGACTTAAACCCATGGATTGTGTGGGTAAAGACTTTGATCCGGATAAGCATGAGGCAATCACTCAAATTCCTGCTCCAAGCGCAGATCTAAAAGGAAAAGTTTTAGAAGAGCTGGTGAAAGGTTATTTGCTGAACGACAAGATCATTCGTTTTGCGAAGGTTGTGGTTGGGTTTTAGTGGCTCTGTGAATCGCATTCCGTTTGCGCTATTTTTTCCTGTGATATTATTACGATTAGAATTTAAAATAAAATGGGTTCGGTTTAGTCCGGATTAAATCCAGAAATGTCTAAAAGAGATTATTACGAAATTTTAGGAGTAGCCAAAGGTTCTACGGCTGATGAAATTAAAAAGGCTTACAGAAAAGTGGCCATGCAATATCATCCTGATAGGAACCCCGGCGATAAGGCTGCAGAAGAAAAATTTAAAGAAGCTGCGGAAGCTTATGAAATATTAAGTGATGCAGATAAACGTGCGCAATACGATAGGTTTGGACATGCTGGAGTTGGCAATGGCAGAGCAGGTGGCGGATTTAGTGGTGGTAATATGAACATGGAAGATATCTTCAGTCAGTTTGGAGATATTTTTGGTGATGATATATTCGGAAGCTTTTTTGGTGGCGGCGGAAGATCAGGGACTCGTGGAAGAAGCCGCGGCATCAGAGGAAGCAACCTGCGAGTGAAAATTAAATTGAATTATGAGGAGATTGCTAACGGTGCAAACAAAACAATCAAAGTAAAAAAATACGTTACCTGCGGAACCTGTTCCGGTTCGGGCGCGAAAGATAAAGGCTCGGTGCAAACCTGTGGTACCTGTGGAGGAAGCGGACAGGTAAGAAAAGTTACCAATACTTTTTTGGGACAGATGCAAACTGTAACGACCTGCCCTACATGTAATGGAGAAGGAACAACAATCACGAATAAATGTACAAGCTGTAAAGGTGAAGGCAGAGTTTATGGAGAGGAAACGGTTTCCATTGATATTCCTGCCGGCGTTTCTGAAGGCATGCAGTTGAGTATGGGTGGAAAAGGCAATGCCGGTGAAAGAGGAGGTGCTCCCGGAGACCTAATTATTCTTATTGAAGAAGAAACACATCCACAACTCCAACGTGAAGGACTAAACGTAGCGCTGGATCTTCATATTTCATTTACTGATGCAGTATTTGGTACGCAACTGGAAGTACCAACTATTGATGGGAAAGCAAAGATTAAAATTCCTGCTGGCACACATAGTGGGAAAATTTTCCGACTTAAAGGAAAAGGGTTCCCGGCAATCAATTCTTACGAAAAAGGCGACCAATTGATTCATGTGAATGTGTGGACCCCGCAACACCTAAGTGCCGAAGAAAAAGCTATGATGGAGAAACTTCAAAATTCTCCCAACTTCAAACCTCAACCCGCAAAAGGTGAAAAGAGTTTTTTTGATAAGGTGAAAGAAATGTTTGCATAAAATTTTTTCGAACTTATATATTTGATTTTGAACTGAGGGCCCTCGAATTTATGAGGGCTCAGTTGTTTTTTTCTATTACATAATTCTACTATTTTGTCAGGGAAAATACCCGAAACCCGGGGACACTAACTGAAGTCAATTCCTTACCTTCGCCGACTATGCAAAATAAAGGAAGCAGGCAAATTGTAATGAGTGGGATCAGACCTACAGGCTTCCTGCATCTGGGAAATTATTTCGGAGCAGTCAGAAATTATGTTCGAATGCAGGATGAATACCATTGTTTTTTTATGGTAGCAGACCTTCATTCACTTACTACACACCCCGATACAAAAGAACTTAGCACCAATGTAAAAAGAGTACTTGCAGAAAATATAGCAAGTGGATTGGATCCGGATAAAGTGGCTTTGTATTGCCAGAGTCATGTGCATGAAACCGGAGAATTGTATTTGTATTTGAATATGCTTGCTTACAAAGGGGAGTTGGAAAAAACGACAACCTTTAAGGATAAAGTAAGATTACAACCGGATAATGCAAATGCTGGTCTGCTTACGTATCCGGTGTTGCAGGCTGCAGATATTCTTATGCACAGGGCCACACTGGTTCCTGTTGGTAAAGATCAGGAACAACACCTGGAGATGTCACGCAATTTTGCGAACAGGTTTAACCATCGTTATGGCGAAATTTTTCCTGAGCCCTATGCATTCAATTTTGGAGAGCAGTTGGTGAAAGTACCAAGTCTGGATGGCGCTGGTAAAATGAGCAAGAGCGAAAATCAATATGCCACATTATATTTATCGGATACTGATGATCTCATTCGCAAAAAAGTAATGAAGGCAAAAACTGATAGCGGTCCTACTGAAAGAAATTCTTCAAAGCCTGATTATATAGATAATCTTTTTCAACTGATGAATCTTGTAAGTGAAAAAGATACCATATCAAAGTTCGAAACCGATTACGACAATTGCAATATTCGCTATGGCGATATGAAAAAGCAATTGGCTGAAGATATGGTCCGTTTTATTTCTCCCATTCGCGAAAAGGTAGAATCAATCCTGAGTGATGAAAGATATCTAAAAAATGTCATGGAAAAAGGAGCTGAAAAAGCAAGAGTCAGCGCCCGTGAAACGATGAAACTGGTGCGTGAAGCAATGGGTCTAAAGTATTATTGAGAAAACCATAATTCACAGGGCAAATTCCAAAAAGAATTTTTATCTTAAGTTTTCGGACGCAGAATCATTCGTAATGGCAAGAAACAAGAAACCCAAGCATATCGCGGTAGCTGGAAATATTGGAGCTGGCAAGACTACCCTAACAGAAATGCTGAGCAAGCATTATCGCTGGATTCCACAATTTGAAGATGTTGATCACAATCCTTACCTCTTCGATTTTTATGAAGATATGCCCCGCTGGAGCTTTAATCTTCAAATTTATTTTTTAAACAACCGCCTCAATCAATTGTTAGAAATTCAGCGTGGATCCGAGACCGTTGTACAGGATAGAACCATCTACGAAGACGCACATATTTTTGCTCCCAACCTTCATGAAATGGGTCTCATGAGTAAGCGCGATTTTGAAAATTATTTTCAGTTTTTTGAAACGCTCAAAAGAATGGTTCAGCCACCGGACCTGCTGATTTATTTGCAGGCTTCTGTTCCAACTCTGGTTGGACAAATTCAAAAACGCGGTCGGGATTACGAAGAAAATATCAGGCTCGATTATTTGAAACGCCTGAATGAATTTTATAACAAATGGATCGATTCTTATAAGGAAGGACCCTTATTGGTTATTGATGTTGATAAGAATAAATTTGCTGAGAATGATGAACACCTTGGTGAAATAATCAGGAGGATTGATTCGCAACTTTACGGATTGTTTTAATTGCCTGTTAAAATATTTTGAGAGCAACCACACAGGTTGCTTTTTTATTGCATAAAAAACCCCAGACCTGTGAAAGGAATGGGGCTTCTTGTTCATGAGCAAGCAATCGACCTCCTCTGGCATTGCTCAGGGAGAAAATTTAAACTATAGGACCAGCAGCTAATATATCTGCAGATACACCATCCGCATATTTTTCAAAATTCTTCACAAAAAGTTCTGCGAGGAATTTAGCCATATTATCGTAAGCATTTGGATCTGTCCAGGTATTCCTGGGATTCATCATTTCAGTGGGAACATCGGGACAGAAAGATGGTACTGCCATTTTGAAAACAGGATGCATACTGTATTCAGACCGATCTAATGTACCTTCCAGTGCTGCAGTAACCATTGCTCTTGTATAAGCGAGATTGATTCTGCTTCCTACTCCATATGGACCTCCACTCCAACCGGTATTCACGAGCCATACTTTCACATCGTTCTCTCTCATTTTTTTGCCCAACATAGAAGCATATTTTGCCGGGTGCAATGGAAGGAAGGGTGCTCCAAAGCACGCACTAAATGTGGTTTTAGGTTCGTTAATTCCCGCTTCAGTTCCTGCAATCTTAGCTGTGTAACCACTTATGAATTGATACATCGCCTGTGAAGGGCTTAATCTTGAAATAGGTGGCAATACTCCATAAGCATCACAGGTGAGAAAGAATATATTCCTGGGAATGGCTCCCATCGAAGGCTTCGCAGCGTTGCTAATGAAATCCAGCGGATAGGAAACTCTTGTGTTTTCTGTAATCTGTCTGTTTGAAAAATCTATTTTATTTGTGCCGGGAAAGAAGGTGGTATTTTCAACCAGTGCGCCGGATCTAATGGCGTTAAAAATTTCGGGCTCTTTTTCTTTTTTAAGATCAATGCATTTCGCATAACAGCCACCTTCGAAGTTGAATATTCCATTGGAGTTCCAACCGTGCTCATCATCACCAATTAATCTTCTGGCAGGATCAGTACTTAGTGTTGTTTTTCCTGTTCCACTCAAACCAAAAAATAAAGCGGTGTCACCTTTCTTTCCAATATTGGCAGAGCAATGCATGCTCAATACATTCTTTTCGTTTGGCAGCAGATAGTTGAGAACCGAAAAAATTCCTTTTTTAATTTCTCCGGTATAGCCTGTCCCTGCAATTAGAATCATTTTATGCCTGAAACTAATTACTACTCCATTCTGTTGCCTGATTCCGCATTCTTTTGCATTTAATTTTAGTCCTGGTGCTGACAAAATATGCCAGTCAGGTTTAAAATTTTCCAATTCATCTTCAGTAGGCCTCAGAAACATATTGTAAGCAAACAGGTTTGCCCAGGGCTTTTCAGTTACAACGCGAATGTTGATCCTGTACCTTGGATCTGCGCAAGCGTAAGAATCACGAACCCAGATTTCCGGCAATTCATTCAGGTAGTCAGTGATTCTTTTAAAAATGACGTCGAAATAATGAGGCGCCAAAGGAAGATTAATATCGTTCCAGTTGACTGTATTTTCTGTGCCCTCTTCTTTAATGATGAATTTGTCTTTTGGAGAGCGGCCGGTGAATTCGCCAGTATTTATTACCAGGGCGCCTGTATCGCTCAAAACTCCTTCGCCAATGCGAAGAGTATCTTTCACGAGATCATCCGGGCTCAGTTGGTAATGTATGTTGTCGGAAACTTTCAGGCCAAGGTTGATCAGATTCTCAACGGGAAATACAATCGTAGGGATTGCCATGGAGCTAATAAGTTTAGAGGGCAAAAATAATCAGAAATCTGAGATTACCCTAACAAGTGTTAGTTTTTTATTTTAACGAAATCTAAATTTTTGAGGCTGTTTTTTTAGATTTTTTCAAAGGACACGTCCAAATTAAAGCCTATTCTGTCAAAACATTCAAAAGCTAGAGAACTTCCAAATCTTTAAAAATTTGAAAAAAACGCTCTAAAAATGGCGATGTTTTTGGTAAGGAGCGCACGTAAACGATTGCAAAAAACGGGAGGAAAATTGGGTACAATAATTTGATATTTGCGGTCTGGCCAACGACCATATAATTGGTAGGCAATCAGAATATCCTGATATTGTATTTGAAAGCAAAAAACGAAGCATGAAATATCTTCCGCTGAAAGCAGATATTTTTATTGAGAACCGTAAGCGATTTATCTCCAAAATGGAGAAGAATTCGATAGCTATTTTCAACAGCAATGATGAATTGCCCATGAATGGCGATGCACTGTATAAGTTCAAACAAAATTCCGACCTTTTTTGGCTGAGTGGAATTGAGCAGGAGGACACGATGATCATTCTTTTTCCCGACAATCCCGATCCTAAATACAGGGAGGTTGTTGTTTTAGTTCGCCCCAATGAACTCAAAGAAAAATGGGACGGGCATAGACTCCGCGCTTCAGAAGCGGAAACCATTTCCGGAATTAAAACGGTTGTTTGGTTAGATAGTCTGGATGCTGTTTTGCAAACCTGGATCCACCTGGCTGATACCATCTACCTAAATACAAATGAGAACGACCGGAAGGCCAATCTTGTTCCGGTTAGGGATTACCGTTATGCAGAAGAAATTCGCAAACGATATCCGCTGCATCAGTATAAAAGGAGCGCGCGCATTATGAAAGAACTGCGCGCAATTAAAACTGCTCTTGAAATAGAAGTGATTCAAAAAGCTATTGATATCACGGATAATACATTCAGATATTTATTGAAGTTTATTCGTCCGGGTGTAATGGAATATGAAATCGAAGCCGAAATTTTTCATCAGTTTCTGAAAAATCGTTCTACCGGGCCGGCATATGGTTCTATTATTGCGAGTGGAGACAGAGCCAGAACCCTGCATTATGTAACCAATAGCGAAGAATGTAAGAATGGCGAGCTGATACTCATGGATTTTGGTGCTGAATATGGTTATTACAATGCAGACCTTACTAGAACTGTACCTGTAAACGGCAAGTTTACTAAAAGACAAAAGCAGGTTTATAATGCCTGTCTGCATTTACATCAATACGCTGCCAGCATTTTGAAACCAGGTATCACCATTAATGATTACACGGATAAAGTTGGTGACGAAGCCACATCGGAGTTTTTGAAAATCGGACTGATAAAAAAATCTGACGTAAAGAATGAGGATCCTGCAAATCGTGCTTACAGAAAATATTTATATCACGGTATTTCGCATCATCTCGGTTTAGACGTACACGATCTTGGAACGCGAACTGCTCCTATACAGGCCGGAATGGTATTTACTATTGAGCCTGGAATTTATATTGAAGAAGAAAAGATGGGTGTGAGAATTGAAAATAATTTCTGGATTACCAAAAATGGTAACAAAGATCTCATGAAGAATATTCCCATTACAGTTGAGGAAATCGAGTCCCTTATGAAAAAATAAATTCTTTCCTAATTAGAAAAATCAATGAAACAAATCCCTAATCTTTTTACGCTTCTCAATTTATTTTTTGGATGCCTGGCGATAATTGTCACTTTGCAATCAGGTATTACATTAGTTACTACAGAAGAAGGCAAACAACTTATGAATATGCCTGAGGCCATTTACCTGGCTTCTTTATTTTTATTGCTTGCAGGTGTTGTAGATTTTTTTGATGGATTTCTTGCAAGAGCTTTGAAAGCAAGTTCGGCAATGGGAAAACAGCTGGATTCACTTGCTGATGTAGTAAGTTTCGGCGTGGCACCCGGATTAATTATTTATCAGTTTCTTCGACTTGCGGTTGCACATGATGAGAATGGTTTGGATGCTTCGATTGTTTGGTTGTTGCCGGCATTAATTCTTCCTTGCGCGAGTGCATACAGACTGGCAAAATTTAATATTGATGAAACGCAATCGTATTCCTTTAAAGGGGTTCCTACGCCTGCGGCGGGACTTTTAGTAGCATCCTTCCCGGTAATATTTTGGCACACGTCTAATGAAACAGTATTGAATTTGTTTTTTAATAAATGGGTTTGGTACACTGTTGTTGTTGCGTTATCCTGGCTCATGGTTTCAAATGTACCTATCATGAGTTTGAAAATGAAGGACTATAAGCCCGGAAACAATCTTCCGCAATTGTTCCTGTTGATCATTTCCGTATTGCTGATATTATTTTTTAGGTGGTCTTCAGTTCCTTTAATATTTCTCGCTTACATTATTTTATCTTTGCTCTTCAAAAATAAAATTGCATGAATTACGCAGTACACATCAATGTGATGCCACTTAAAGAATTGCTCGATCCACAAGGAAAAGCAGTGTTGAGTGGATTGGGAAATCTCGGGCTAAAAGGTGTTGAAGATGTAAGAATCGGGAAGCATATCACTTTGCAAATTGAGGCAGGATCTGAATCCGAAGCAAAAAAAATTGCTGAGGAAGCTTCCAAAAAACTGTTGGCCAATCCGGTGATGGAGTATTTTGAAATTTCAGTAAACTAACGTTTAGGGATAAGCACCTGATTTCATTTTGTGCGTTTCATCCTGCCGTGTATGAAATTATACATTGTTCCTTCGCCCATTGGTAATCTCGCCGATATCAGTTTCAGGGCTGTGGAAGTTTTAAAATCTGCAGACCTGATTCTTGCCGAAGATACACGCACCTCGTCTGTATTACTTCAACATTACTCTATCAGCAAACCTGTCACGCCTTATCATCAGCATAACGAACACAAGGTTGTTCACCATTTAGTGGATCAATTGCTCGCGGGGAAATCAATGGCTTTGCTTACTGACGCGGGCACTCCGGGAATTTCGGATCCAGCATTTTTATTGGTGAGAGAGTGCATACGGAGAGGAGTTGTGGTGGAATGTCTGCCGGGCGCTACTGCTTTTGTACCTGCTTTAGTGAATAGCGGACTTCCCATAAATCGATTTTGTTTCGAAGGATTTCTTCCACTCAAAAAAGGTCGGCAGACTTTAATGAAAAAACTTGCAGAAGAGGAGCGGACGATGGTTTTTTATGAATCTCCAATGAGGCTTGTGAAAACACTGGAGGAATTCATTCAATATTTTGGCGCCGAGAGGCAATGTTGTGTGAGCAGGGAGTTGTCTAAAAAGTTTGAAGAAAATAAAAGGGGGACTCTAAGAGAAGTTTGCGATTATTTCAACGAAAAAACTGTGAAGGGTGAGATAGTGATTGTAGTAAATGGGAAATAATAAATTTGCAAAATTTTAGATTTGCATTTTGTTGAATTGCATATTTTTGCTGCTGTTAAAAAACTCCAATATGAAATCTCTAAGAAATTTTTTGATCGCGTCAATGGGAACATTCCTGGCGATGATTCATGTAAGTGCGAAAGCTCAATTTGTAGAAGTTCCAACTGTGGTCGTAAAAGCATTCGATGTAAAATTTCCGGATGCAAAGGAGGTTAACTGGCAGCATAATATTGGAAAGCCCGAAGTGAAATTTAAAAACGATAATAAAGATTATTGGGCAAGATTTACAAATAAGGGTGTTTGGGAAGCTTCGGAAATAAAAACAACAATGGAAGAATTACCAGCAGAAGTTCAGGATGGTTTTCATAAAAGCAAATACACAGAGTGGCCCATAAAAGATATAAAGAAAGTGGAGAAGCCAGAAGGAGTCACATACAAGCTGAATATTAGCAAGGGCACCCTTTCTTCGAGAACGCTCGTATTTAGTGATAAAGGGAAATTGCTAAAGGATTAAGCCATTAAATATCGCTTAAGGTTTGCCGTGATCGGTAAAAAATCAGTCTGCACAGGCTGATTTTTTATTTTAAATCGACATGTAAAGTTTAACAGTTTGTAAACGACCTGCATGGCAAGAAACGCCTCTAAGTAGATAACCATCGGTCATTTTTGTTTTTTCCATTGCATCATTTTGGCGACATTTACAAATACATTACCAACACACAGAGAAACATGAGAAGCCTGTCATTTATACTGGCAATAAGCCTGCTTTCTTCCATTACATCCAATGCCCAGCCTGATCGCTGGCAGCAACATGTTAAATACACGATGGATGTAAATATGGATGTTAATACCAACCGCTTTTCCGGAAAGCAGAAATTGGAATACACCAATAATTCACCTGATACATTATTTAAAGTTTTTTATCATTTGTACTGGAACGCATTTCAGCCTAACAGTATGATGGACACTCGCAGTAGAGAACTGGGCAAAATAAAAGTGAATGGAAGGCCTGACTGGGATGGTCGGGTTAAGGACCGCATTTTAAATTTGAAACCAGATGAAGTTGGATATCAAAAAGTATTGTCTTTAAAGATGGATGGCGTTGCTCAAAATTACCAGGTTGATGAAACCATTCTGGAAGTGAAATTGAGCAAGCCTATTTTGCCCCACAGTAAAGTTGTGTTTGATATGGATTTTGAAGCGCAGGTTCCTTTACAGGTAAGAAGAAGTGGTAGAGACAATCCTCAAACCGGAGTTCGCTATTCCATGAGTCAATGGTATCCGAAAATCAGCGAATATGATTATGAAGGATGGCATCCTACACCCTATGTAGCGAGAGAATTTTATGGAGTATGGGGTGATTATGACGTGAAGATTACAATTGATAAATCTTATATGCTTGCGGGTTCAGGGTATCTGCAAAATCCTAACCTCATTGGTTTTGGATATGAGACTCCGGGAACAAAAGTTCCGGAAGTGAAAGGAAATACCATCACATGGAATTTTATAGCACCCAATGTTCACGATTTTGTTTGGGCAGCCGATCCGCAGTTTCACCACCTGGTTAGAACAGTTCCCAATGGCCCAACAATCAATGTAGTTTACAAATACAAAGAGGGCGATCAGAAAAATGAAGATGCATGGAAAGAAGTTGCAGATGCTGCAGTAATTGTATTACCATTTATTGAAAAGAAATTCGGTAAATATCCATACAAGCAATATTCGTTTATACAGGGAGGTGATGGCGGAATGGAATATCCAATGGCTACTTTGATAAGCGGACCTGGTGTAGGTACTGCATTTCATGAATGGATGCATAGTTGGTTCCAGGGTATGTTTGGAACCAATGAATCGATGTATGCCTGGATTGACGAGGGATTTACAGAATTTGCTACGGATGAAGTTGAAGATTTTTACTATTCCCAACCTTCTGTGAGGGCTAAATACGATGCATCCAGACTCAAAGTAATGGACTCCGTTGCAGCACTGTTGCCCTTAAAGCATCGGGGAAATTATCAGAATTATTTCTACGTGGTAAAGAGCGGACTTGAAGAACCCCTTACTACACACGCTGACCATTTCAATACGAATTTGGCTTATAGCATTGCAGCCTATTCAAAAGGTTGTCTTTTTCTTTCTCAATTAGGTTATATAATTGGAGAAGATACGCGTGATAAAGTTTTGTTGGAATATTACAGGTTGTGGAAATTCAAGCATCCAAACGCGAATGATTTTGTGCAGGTAGCCGAGAAGGTTAGTGGAGTTAAGTTGGATTGGTATAAAGAGTGGTGGACGGCAACTACAAAAACAATTGACTACGGCATTGACAGTTTGTGGGAAGAGGATGGCAAAACAAAGATTCGTCTTAGGATGGTTGGGAAAATGCCGATGCCTCTGGACGTACAAATAGAATACAGAAACGGCGATAAAGAAATTATCTATATTCCCCAATACCTTATGTTTGGAGAGAAGCCTGTTGAAGATAAATCCATACCCAGAACGACGGTCGAGCCATGGAAATGGACGCATCCAACATACGTTTTTGAATTGAAACATAAGATTATTGATTTGAAAGCGGCTGAAATCGATCCAACGCAACGAATGGCGGATGTTGACAGAAAAAATAACAGGCTTGAATTGAGCTGGTAGAAATACAAATTATGTCACACTAAAATAAAAAAGCATCTTGCTACGGGCAGATGCTTTTTACTTTTAAAGGATTGGGAAAGGGACGATCTACCGTCCGTAATATTTGTTCACTGCTTCAACCCGGTTGTTGACGTGCAGTTTTTCGTAAATATGGTAAACGTGTTTGCGAACAGTTTCCTGCGCTATTCCTAATTGTGCAGAAATCTCTTTATACAAAAGACCTTTTGCCAATAGCTCAAGGATTTCATTTTCTCGATTGGAAAGTTTATCCAGACTGGCAATTCCCGAACTGGGTTTACCCTGGAATGCGGTTACCACTTTTCTGGCAATTTGGCTGCTCATTGGAGCGCCACCATCCTGCAGTTCCCTGATTGCTTCCAATAATTTGCCAGGCGCTGTTTTTTTGAGGATATAACCATTAGCGCCTGCGGCAAGTGCTTCAAAAATCTTTTCATCTTCTTCATACACCGTACACATCATAAACAGGATATCAGGAAATGTGGGTTTTAATTCGCGCACACAATCAATGCCGCTCATTCCACCCAGGTTGATATCCATGAGTACAACATTCGGTCTGAGTCTGGGAATTCCGGCTAATGCATCTTCGGCACTTGAAAATGAGCCAAGGAATTTATAGCCATCAGCCATCATGATTATTTGTTCTAGAGCTTGCCTTATGTCGTTGTTGTCTTCAACGATACAAACGGATATAGTATTCATATTGACCACCTATTAACAAAGCTAGTTTTTAAATGACTATTTTCATGTACCGCAAAGCGGGTATTTACAGCAGTGGAACATTAATTGTCACTGTTGTTCCGAATTGATTTGCAATCTTAAACTTACCTGCGATACTCTGTATCCTTTCTTCCATATTTCTTATCCCATTGCTATGAACCTTAATTTTTTGTGGATCAAAGCCAATTCCATTATCGCTAATGCATATTATGAAATAATCTTCAATTGCAAAACTTAACTCTACTCTTGTTGCTCTTGAGTGCTTGATAATATTATGTAATGCTTCTTTAACAGTGAGCAAAACATTTCGACGAATTTCTCCGCTTATTTCCGATTCAGGCACCTGATCGGGGATAATAAGGCGAAGATTTATATGAAAGGGTTCAAAATATTCAACTACCTGATGCCTCAAATATGCAATCAGGTTTGGCAATGTATCATTCCTGGAATTCATGGTCCAGATGATTTCATTCATTTTGTCCATCAATTCGCTGGAGGTAGTGGAAATACGGTCTAACTCGGTTTCTGGATTTTCTTCTTTTTCATTTTTGGCTTTGGCTACTTCACTCATAAGGCGAATGGAGGTGAGCCCCGAACCTATATCATCATGAATTTCCTGTGATATGCGATTTCGCTCTTTATCACGGGCATCCATAATCGCTTTATATTTTTCAAGTTCCTTACGATCATTTTCCATTTGAAGTTGCTCCACGGCTCTCATACTTTCAACTTCTTCCACTCTTGCCTTGTATGCCAGGCCCTGGAGGAAAAAGAACATTTCAAACAAAATCCCCAGCATAAACAGAATAAGTGGTCCTCCGGCGTGTCCCCAGATTTTATAATTGTAGTAGCCGATTCTATCGAGGTAGAGGGCAATGATTCCGAATACAACTATCGAGCTTGCACCCATGGCAATATACCAGGCCATTTTGTTTTTCCAGATGAAGAAAATGATAATAATATAGAGGGAATACATCAGAATAAATATCCTCAACAAATCAAATGCATAGTCTCCAATATAATTGAAGCTGTCCGTATAAGTTACAGGGATATTTATAGCGAGGAAAATGATCTGTATCCAAACTATGATGCCAATTAGTTTATATATATCCGGAAGATTTTCCTTCAGTTGTAAGAATCTGCTTACAAAAAGAAGATACAGGATATTACCTCCCATTTGCAGCAATTGAAACCTGAGTTCGAAGAGATAAAAATAAAGCTCATTAAATGACACCAGGTTGAGCAGGCGAAATGCAAAATATAGAATAAAACAGGATGCGGCTGCAGCGTAAAAAAGAAAGGCTGATTGTCGGGTTCTTAGAAATCGTGTAAGAGCATAGGCGAACATGCTTATCATTATTCCAAGGAGCATAATGGTTGCAAAAATGTAAGCTCTGTTTGGTAAAATGAAATGCGTATACGCGAAGTCGGTTTGCTCAGTAGGTTGAACCAAAATAGGATCAAATTCGAGCCAGTTATAAAAATGTATTTGAGGCTTTACATAAAAGGATCTTGTGCTGTATTGCGGAACATTGAGTCGTGAAAATGGCACCCTGGCGAGCAAGGGTGCAGAATAGTTTTTGAATTGGGTGTGGAGTTCTTCTATTTTCCCGGTTGCAGAATCACGCTCGTAAACTGAATATGAAATTGCTTTTCCCAGGTAGAGCCAAATGGAATCTGAAGATCCGGTGTTGGTAAGGGTGAATTTGATATAATAATTTGCATCGAGTTTTTTGGGGTTGATGAAGGGTTCATTATTTTGAAACCTGAATTCATCGTCGGGGAAATTGCCAATGGAAGTAGCTTTGGAAAAATCAACATAGCTCCCGAAATAATGGTTTAGGGAGATGTATTTATTGATGTGCGAAATATCAATAATTGGATTCTGCTGAGCAACCGAGCTGGAGATTACAAGGGTGCCGAGTAACGCTATTAGAAACCTTCTCAGAAGCAATCAGTCACTATTTTCAGCAAACATAATCCTTCATATTCTAAAAAAAAAGATTTGAACAGGCAGAATTTATGTAGGAGTGTAGAGTATGAATTTCTCTTTGAAATAATCCTCGTTAAATATTTTGTCTATTTCCCATATATGGGGTCGCAATCTGCTTTCTGATATTTCCTGGGAAAGATCGCCACCTTTTAAGCAGATCAATCCGCTCTTGAATTCTTCGGTTATTCTTTCATTTTTAAGAAGCGGCCGACTCCATTTCCAAAGGTCCTTAAGTGGTGCAACGGCCCTGCTAACTGCAAAATCAAATTTTCTGTTTTTGATTTCCTCTGCCCTTCTATGTTCGGTTGTGATATTTTGTATGGAGAGTTTTAGGACGATATCGTCAATAATTTTGAGTTTTTTCCCAATGGAGTCTACCAAATGGAATTTGACTTCCGGGAAAAATATGGCAAGTGGAACACCTGGAAAGCCCCCTCCGGTGCCGATATCAATGATATTTATTGCCGGGGGAAAATCAAAAATAGTGGCTAAAGAAAGCGAATGGAGGATGTGTTTAAGGTAAACTGCGTCTATATCTTTCCGTGATATTACATTGATCTTCTCGTTCCACTCTTTATAAAGCGGTCCCAGGGCAGCTAACTGGTCCAACTGTTTGGGTGTAAAGTCTGCGAAGTATTTTGTGATTATTTCCAGTTCACTTTTGGCTTCTTCCATAAAGCTGCAGCAAAAAATAAATAATAGAAAAACATGCCGAAATCAAATAACCAGAACCAGGGCCATAGGTCTTTTTCATCCAGTTTATGCATCACTTTATACCAGGTAATGGCCAGTGTAATCCATCTCACTGCAAAAATTCCTAATACAATTCTCCAGTCAAAAACAATGAGACTTGCAACAAACAATGGATAAAATGCGAATTGCGAAAAAGCATATAATGCGAGGAGAAAACGGTGTCTGGGCCGGTAATATTTGGCCGTACTAAAATGTCTTTGTTTCTGTTTGATCCATTCGGCCCATGATTTTTTGGGCACGGATAAAGTGAAAGCTTCCTTGTCGATAATTATGGATGTATTGTCTTCCCTTGCCGCCATATTGATGAACAGATCATCATCACCGCCAGCTATATGGTTATGCGCCGAAAAACCTTTATTCCTAAAGAAAACATCTTTTTTATAGGCAAGATTTCTTCCTACACCCATGTACGGAGAACCTGCAAGGGCATAGGAAAGATATTGGAGTGCCGTATGGAAGGTTTCGAAACGGATAATTTTATTGAGCAACCCTTTTTGTTTATGGTAAGCACCATATCCCAATACGATTTCAGTTCCATTTACAAAGCCACCCTGCATTTTTTGTATCCAGAATTCGGTCCCCGGAACGCAATCCGCATCCGTTAACAAAACTATTTCGTGTCGCGCTGTTTTAATCCCAATGGAAAGCGGGAATTTTTTGCCGGGAATAAGTTTAGCTTCCTGTTTAAGTTCTACAATTTGTAGTTGTCGGAAATCTTTTTGCAGTGCTTCTAATAAATAGCGGGTTTCGTCGAGGGAATTATCATTCACTACCAGCACTTCGTGGGAGTATGGGTAGTCCTGAACAAGTACACCTGGAAGATTTTTTGCAAGGTTTCCCGCTTCATCTCTCGCACAAATTATTACAGACACGGGCTGGTCTCGTTGATCCAGGGTTTGCTTTGTACCGTGAAATGCCAGTCTCCTGAAAAAATATAAATAATAAAACAGTTGGGTTAGGGTGATGAGACAGAACAGGGCCAATATCAGTTCCCACCACTCGACTTTCTCAATCATGGCGGCGAAGGTATGAAAATGTTCAGTGTTCAAATCAAGGCCCCTGCTGCTTTTTTCCCCGTTTCCCGCATTTATTAATTATAAAATATATTCGCGGCTTCTATGGCAAAATTGAGTTTTGAATTAAAGGGCAGGGATCAACAATCCAACGCCAGGGCCGGACTTATTCAAACAGATCACGGCGAAATCGCAACTCCTATTTTTATGCCTGTAGGCACTGTGGGAAGTGTTAAGGCTGTTTCGCAACAACAATTGAAAAATGATGTGCAGGCACAAATCATACTGGGAAATACTTATCACCTTTTTCTAAGGCCGGGAACAGAAACTCTGGAGGCCTCAGGCGGACTTCATAAATTTATTAACTGGGATCGCCCCATACTTACTGATAGCGGCGGGTACCAGGTTTTTTCTTTATCGGGAACAAGAAAAATCAATGAAGAGGGTGTAATGTTTCAAAGTCATATTGATGGAAGCAGACATTTATTTACCCCGGAAAAAGTAATGGATTTGCAGAGAAGTATTGGAGCAGATATCATAATGGCTTTCGATGAATGCCCTCCATATCCGAGCGAATATTCATATGCGCTTGATTCCATGAAACTCACACATCGGTGGCTCGACAGATGTTTTACCAGAATTGACGAGACTAAAGACTTATATGGTTACACGCAGCATTTATTCCCAATTGTCCAGGGCAGTACTTTCAAAGATTTGCGTAAAGAATCCTGCGAATATATCAGTTCAAAAGATGCTGTTGGAAATGCCATTGGAGGATTAAGTGTAGGCGAACCCGAGGAAATGATGTATGATTTATGCGGATTATGTTGTGAAAATCTTCCTGCATCAAAACCAAGGTACCTAATGGGAGTAGGCACACCCTGGAATATTTTGGAATGCATTAGTCTCGGAATAGATATGTTCGATTGCGTAATGCCTACGAGAAATGGTAGAAATGCCATGCTGTTTACGACCGAAGGTGTAATTAATATCGACAATAAAAAATGGGAAAAAGATTTTACTCCTATTGATACAGGAATTCCTTGTGAAATGAGTCAGTATTACAGTAAAGCGTATTTGCGTCATCTCATAAAAAGCAAAGAAATTCTCGGACTGACAATAGCGAGTGTTCACAATCTTGCATTTTATTTATGGTTAGTAAAAGAGGCGAGACAACATATTCTTGAAGGAGATTTTAGTTCGTGGAAAAATGAGATAGGTTCCAAAATGAAAATTCGTTTGTAAGGCCTCACGCCCGCCATCGTCACACATGTGTGACTTCTTCGGGCAGGCCAAGACGCCCCGTCTCCGTTAGGCTTCGCTAACTACGCCGGGCAAGAAGGGTCGCAAAGGCTGCAATTTATGAGGAGCTTTCAATGAATGTTTGTGGCTTAGCGAGAAAAATATAAGGCCCCAGGCCAAGACGCCCCGTCTCCGTTAGGCTTCGCTAACTACTCCGGGCAAGAAAGAATCGCAAAGGCCGCAAATGGTTTTTGTCGCGGTACTAAGTACTTGGTACTATTTCTTCTTTTGCGAGAAGAGCCACTTCAGCAATTCAGGTTCGGCAAAGGCATTGGTCCAGCTATTGTGATACACATCAGGATATTCCGTGTATTTTACCATTGCACCTTCTCCCTGAAGAGCGTTTACCATTAACCGTGAGTTAGCCACAGGAACAGAGGGATCCAGCGTGCCATGGAAAACCCAAATTGGGAATTTTTTCCCATAAATTTTTACTGATTCCGGATTTCCTCCTCCGCATATAGCTATGGCAGCAGCGAATAATTTAGGGCGCCGCCATAAGATTTCGTAGGTTCCAAATCCTCCCATTGATAATCCTCCTATATAAATTCTTTTTGGATCTACTCTTCCGCTTGTTACAAGAGTATCTATAAAATCCATCACCATTTGCAATGGCTTTGTTGCAGGCTTATCCATGGGGAAAAAGAAATTTCCCAGTGAATCTGCTACTGGTTTTCTGCTGACGACGCTCCAGCTTGAATCCGTATGACATTGAGGAAATACAATGATGGCAGGATAATTTACGCGATTGGCAGAATCCAGGAACAAGGACCCACCCCAGGTAAGTTGTGCTTCATTGTCAATACCTCTTTCTCCGGAACCATGAAGAAAAACAACAAGTGGATATTTGGTATTGATTGAAAAATTTATTGGTGAAAGGATCCTGCAGGGCAAGGTGTCGGTGCCCTGAATAAAAAGTTGTTGCTCGTATAAATTAAAATCGCGGTTTTGACTTTGCCCTTCGGAAATCAGCGATATGGTTAACAATAATAATAAAGAAAATCTGTGCGGAATTTTCATTTAAGGAAGATAGTCAATTTTGGTTTGTGGTTTGTTGATGGTAGTTTGTGGTAAGCTAAAAAGTAAAGATTTCTTAAAATATTGCAAAGGATGTATTAATCTAAGTACTAAGTACTGAATACTAAGTACTATCAAGCGACTTTGCTTACCTTAGCGCCTTCGCCTGCTGCGCCTTCGCGAAGCTATGGCGAAGCAAGGCCCGAAAGACTCCGTTCAGGCGGGCGTTAATATTCGAATGAAAAAAATCGACTGGTACATATTCAAGAGTTTCATTTTTACATTCTTCTATTGCATTTTGCTATTCACTGCTATTTCGGTTGTAGTTGATATAAGCGAAAAAACAGATGATTTTGTAAAGGCAAATTTGAGCGCCACTCAGGTTATTAAGGTTTATTACATTGGCTTCGTTCCTTATATCATTGCATTTTTGTTTCCCCTTTTTACTTTTATTGCGGTTATATTTTTTACTTCAAGATTGGCGAATCGGTCAGAGATCATCGCCATATTGGCGAGTGGAACGAGTTTTAACAGGTTACTTCGTCCATATATTTTAGGTGGACTTTTATTGGCAGTGATTTTATGGTTTGGCAACAGGCAGGTAGTGCCATGGGCCAATGGTATTAGAACCAATTTTGAAGCGAATTATGTCAACTCCCCTGGGAAATATGCGAATTACAATGATATCTACATGCGTGTGGATTCATTTTCATATTGCGGGATTAGATCCTATGATACCGTTCGCAGAAGAGGAAATGGATTTTTCCTGGATCGAGTAAATGGAACTAAAGTTGTGTACAATGTGCGCGCTGATCATATTAACTGGGATACCATCACTAAAAAATGGAAGCTGGTAAATGTTACGGAAAGAACCATTGATGGTTTGAAAGAGACTGTGAAAAAGGATACTGCGTTGCGCATGAATTTCAACTTTACTCCTGAAGATTTAAAACACGATGAATTTGTAAAAAATCGTCTCAATACAAAGGATCTTAAACGCTTAATAAAACTGGAAGAGTTGAGAGGCGAAGAAGGAATTAATGATTTGAAAGTTGAATTATACCGAAGAGATGCCACACCAGTTACCGTTATTATCCTCACGCTGATCGGTGCAATTCTGGCCTCCAGAAAAATCCGGGGTGGTAGTGGAATACATTTGGCCGTAGGAATTATTATCGCAGCATCTTTCATTTTGTTTGATCGCTTTTCAACCATTTTCAGTTCCAAGGGAAACCTTCCGCCATTGATTGCTGCCTGGATTCCAAATTTCCTTTTCGGGTTTCTTACCTACTATTTATACCGAAAAGCTCCCAAATAATTTAGCCTGATTTCGTTTAGCCGAGCCAGAGGTTAATCTATGATTAAAACCTCCACTTATTTTGCAAGTCTTTTGCTGTGGTTCATTGTTTTAGCTACCTTTAACGTCCTTATCATCTATTCAGGACCTCGACTCCAAAAATCTTAAAATTCTTTATATGGACATGATCAAAGAAAGGTTTAGTGCCAAGGCCGATGCTTTAGCGGCGGAGATAAAGGATATTTTAAAAGAGCATGGAAATAAAAAAATAGGAGAAGTAACCCTGGTTCAAATTTACCAGGGAATGAGGGGTATTACCGGACTTGTAAGTGAAACTTCCCTGCTGGATGCACAGGAAGGAATTCGCTTCAGAGGTTATTCAATTCCTGAATTGCAACAAAAACTTCCCAAAGCTCCAAAAGGCAGTCAGCCCTTGCCCGAAGGATTATTTTATTTAATGCTGGTTGGCGACTTGCCTAACCAGGATGAAGCAGATGAAGTAACCGAAATCTGGCAAAGGAGGTCGCATGTACCGAACCATGTATTTGATGCGATTGAGGCAATTCCAGTGTCTTCACATCCAATGACGCAATTTGTTGTTGCAATAATGGCACTACAAACCGAAAGTCAGTTTGCCAAAAAATATGCGGCTGGTATGGCAAAGAAAGATTATTGGGATGCGGCATTTGATGATGCCATGGACCTGATTGCGCGACTGCCGAGAATTGCTGCGTATATATATCGCCGTAAGTATAAGAATGGTGAACATATTCATCCGAATGGTTTGCTCGATTGGGCGGGAAATTTTGCCCATATGCTTGGTTTCGAAGACGAGAGTTTTAGAGAGTTGATGCGACTTTATATGACCATTCATGCCGATCATGAAGGAGGTAACGTGTCGGCACACGCGACACACCTTGTGGGATCTGCATTGAGTGATCCGTATCTCAGCTTTGCTGCAGGTATGAATGGATTGGCTGGTCCTCTCCACGGGCTCGCTAACCAGGAATCCATTAAATGGATATTTGAAATGCGCGAAGAACTGGGTGTTGAGCTCCCATCTAAAGAGCAAATTGAAGAGTATGTGAAAAAGACCCTCGGTGAGGGTAAGGTAGTTCCGGGCTACGGACATGCTGTGCTTAGGAAGACAGATCCAAGGTTTACCGCGCAGGCTGAATTTGCAAAACAACATATTCCTGACGATCCCATTGTGAATACGGTCTGGCGTGTATACGAGACCGTGCCCCCAATACTCCAATCGTTGGGAAAAATTAAAAACCCCTGGCCGAATGTTGATGCTCATAGTGGCGCATTGTTAGTACACTATGGACTAGTAGAATATGAATTCTACACCGTTTTATTCGGTGTAAGTCGCGCCCTTGGTGTAATGGCAAGTCTGTGTTGGGACAGAGCCCTCGGTCTTCCTATTGAGAGACCTAAATCTGTAACCACTGAGCTGGTTAAAAGATGGCTCAGGGGTGAAGACGAGATTTGGGGAGAATAATCTGGCGCATTTATACTTCACTTATTTTTATTGATAGCAATTAGTTTGCGGAGTTATTTCCATTCCTTGTGCATATATAGACGCGCCCGGCTGGCGATATGCGATCTCCTGTCGTAAAAATTAACTCCTGAAGTTGTGATGCTTGCACTGCGGTACATATGGTCGGCTTAAACATTATATAGCAATGTCTTGCCTGGTTGGCATGAATTGGATTTTGTAGGAATTATGCATCCCGGTATATTTGCAATCCAATTAAAAAATGGGGAATTAGCTCAGCTGGCTAGAGCGCTTGCATGGCATGCAAGAGGTCGTCGGTTCGACTCCGATATTCTC
>PSRI01000187.1 GCA_003175935.1 Bacteroidota bacterium | reverse complement strand
GTTCCATTTTTTTTATGTACGATGGTGGCAGCAATGTAGTTGGCATTTGTAGGAAATATTGGGCGATATTGGATTAAAGACTGGGAATACCTGGGGGCAGTGTAGAAGTTTTTTCCCGTTTAATTTCTATTGCTTTCGATGATTACGAAATAATAAAAAAAAACTGAAGGCATCAAATTTATTTCTTCAGGATTTTTGCTGAAAATGCAAATTAGTACAAACACTAAGTAAAAATTCTAAGAAGTGGTATACAGAATTCTTCTTTAAAGAGAATATTTTTCATTAAAATAATTTACGCATTACCGTGAGGGATAGTCGATAGGAAGGTATTTATTACCGTTAGGAAGATTTTCATAATGAATGGTTCAATTCATTTCAATTTTACGGGTTTCATGGTTGGGGATAACAAATGCATAACAAGCCATGCTAACAGATAGGAGCAGCCGCATATAGCAAAAATTAAATTATACCCAATTAGCTTATTTCCCTGCTTATCAAAATAATCCAATAGCCATCCAACAAAAGGTTGAAATAAAATACCGCCGATTGAACCGGCCATGCCTCCGATTCCAACTACGGAACTAACCGCCCTGGTTGGAAACATGTCGGAAGCGGTGGTAAATATATTGGCACTCCAGGCCTGATGCGCGGCTGCGGCCAAACTAATCAATGCAACGATCGCCCACATATTTTCAAAATACCTGGCGCTCAGTACCGGTACCACACAAATAGCGAAAAAGAGCATGGCCGTTTTTCTTGCTTTAAAAACAGGCCAGCCCTTCATGATTAAATATGAAGAGAGATATCCTCCACAAATGCTGCCAATGGTTGTTGCACTATAAACTACTACGTTGGGCCATGCGGGTTTAGTTAGATCGAGATGAAATGAATCACTGAAATACCCGGGAAGCCAGAACAGAAAAAACCACCAGATTGGATCCGTCAGAAACTTTCCAAAAACAAATGCCCAGGTCTGGCGAAAAGACAGGAGTTTGAACCATGAAACAGTTTTGCCATCAGTAATGGTTTCTTCCCGGTCGCTGCGTATGAAATCGTATTCTTTTTGGCTGATGTTTTTTTTCTTAGAAGGAATTTGATACAACCATATCCAACATACCAACCATAAAAATCCAAGAGCACCGGTTATAATAAATGCTTCCCTCCAACCGTAAGCACCTAAAATCCACGGAACCATTATGGGTGCAATGACCGCACCGATGTTCGCACCGGAATTAAATAGACCCGTAGCGAAAGCCCTGCCTTTTTTCGGAAACCATTCTGCAATTGCTTTAATGGCTGCCGGAAAGTTGCCCGATTCTCCCAATCCAAGCGCAGACCTGACAACAATAAAACCTGCCGTGGATCCGGCAAGCGCATGACACATGGCTGCAACACTCCAAAATATAATTGAAATGGTATAACCTAATTTCGTTCCAATTCGATCTATAAATCTTCCAAACAACAATAGACCCACAGCATAAAAAAATTGGAAAATGCCGTTGATTGTCCCGAACGTAGTATTACTCCAGCCAAACTCCTTGGTAAGAACTGGTTTCAAATATCCAATTACCTGGCGGTCTATATAATTAATAGTGGTAGCAAAAAACAATAAGGTAACAACAGTCCAGCGAAAATTAGAAGTCCTGGTAGGGTGCATCGTTCAGACAATATAACAGTGAATGTAAGATATCTTTTGCAACGCCATTGCATAACCGGAAATACTTAATAATTTCCAATTGTAAAACCCAGACCAAATGATACTCACAAATATTTTCCTATGCAACAATTAAATAAGAAGTTATATATACTCGTGATTGCTCTAATCATTTTTGCAAGTAATCTGCCAGCCCAAAAATCTTTCAAAGTTTTAGTTGTTGGTTCACTTGCGAAGGATCATGTGAAAATGATGGATAGTGCACAACCATTTTTTGATCGTCTCGCTACTCAGCTTCATTTTAAAGTTGATTTTACTAAAGATACCGGTGTTATTAACGACGCCAACCTGAGCAAATACCAGGTTTTTATTATGCTGCACCTGGCTCCTTTCGATATGTCACCAGCACAACAGGCATCACTGCAAAAATTTATAGAATCAGGAAAAGGGTGGATCGGCATTCATGCTGCGGGTTTAACCGGTAAACAGTTTCATGCCGGCGCACCTTATTGGGACTGGTTCCAGCAATTTATGGGAGGAATCGTTTATTCTCCTCATCCAGCATTTCAAAAAGGAACAGTAATCGTTGAAGACCGAAAACACCCGACAACACAGAATCTCGATGAAAAATTTGAGATATCCGATGAATGGTATGAATTTGATAAAAGTCCGAGACCAAATGTAAGAGTACTCGCAGTTGCAGATGAGACTTCATATAAACAAAATAAACCAATGGGTGATCACCCAATTATATGGACGAACGAAAAATATCCTCACACCATTTATATCGGTGTTGGACACGATCCATCTGTTCTCGCTAATAAAAATTATGTGCAATTACTGACTGATTCGATTTTGTGGACGGCAGGGAAGAAAGTGAAGAAGAAGAGTACTTAGTACTTAGTACCTAGTACCTAGACAGATTCTCAGTGCGACTTTGTGCACTCTTTGTCCCGCTGGTTCAAAATTCGCTTTGTGATCATCACATGAAAATTCAAAATTTAATTTCCTGGATATTCAACTTGAAATAGACCTCAATTCTATTAGATTATCTGAGAGCAACTGATCATTCCATGAATCGTGAATGGCAAGAGCTGCGCCGAGAGCTGTTGATTGTGGGATGGCAGCTGCGAAAACTTTGTATTGTGAAAAAGCAGCAGCAAGCAATTGCATGAATATTTTGTTATTGCTGAAACCTCCGTCTACATAAATATTCCTGACACTTGTGTTCTTTAAAATTATTCCTGTGGACCATAATTGCATCCTCACTAAATCAAAGAGCAAATCAAGATACGCAGTTGAGAAATGATGGTATTGGGATAAATCCTGATTCCTAAATTCAAATTGCGGAATTTCATTTTCTACTACTAAAAAAAGCTTAGTGTTTTTAGTATTCAACATTGAATCATAATCAAATTCCAGGATTGCAATTTCATTTACATTAAAATGTTCTGAAATTCTTTTTAACTGCAACTCATGTTCATTCCCCAAAAACAATCTCGAAGCTTTTACAGGTGAACCCTGGTATTGCAAATAACAGAGGCAGTCAGACTTAAGTTCTTCTGCGGTTATATGTTGTTTATTAAATGGATTCAGGCTAATGGACCAGGTGCCGGTGGAAATCAAAATAAATTCTTCGGAAAATTGTCGCAGATAAGGAATGAGAGCAGCAGAACTATCATGCAACCCTGCACCAATCTTAATTATTCCGCTATTCGTTTTTTTTTCGGTAGTGGATGAACTCGAAACAATTGGAGCCAATTTTTCTAATACAGATTCTTCCTTTACCCATTTGTGATATTCGTCCGCATTAAAATCCCAGAGTGCTGTGTGACAACCAATACTTGTCAGATCTGAATAAAATTCCTTAGTGATAATTCCGGAAATATACTGTGGCAGGTGTAATGCATATTTTGTTCTCAAAAAAACTGCGGGTTGTTGATATTTTAGTCGATACAACTGCAATCCGGAGTTCAAATTTCCAAGTGCCGGAGAAGCTGTAGCAATGGAGAAATTAAGTTCTCCACCGTATTTACTATAAAATGCTTTTAATAGCTGATTAGGGAATGGCTTCAGGTAATTATACATCGGTGCAACCGGATTTAGATCTCCATCGACTAGTACAAAGCTTGCTCCATAAGCGGAAAAATTAATAGCGGCGATTTCAAAATCTTTTTGGGCCAACAAATCTTCTACGGAATTACAGATCCATTTCTTAAGCGCAGACATATCTTCACATGGAAAACCATCTTCATCTTTTATTTCAGGGATACGATGTGATTTTTCAAAAACGACTTTATAATATTTGTCGAAAAGAAGAAGTTTCTTATTTGTCTTTCCGACATCAAAAATCGCTATAACAGGTTTGTGATCTGGCATTTTATAATCCGGTGGCTATCCTGTTTGATCCCCTCTCTTTAATTAGTTGTTCGCGAACTTTGAGTGATCTGAAAAGTTCCAGGGGTTTTAACGCAGCTCCTTTTCGAAGTCTTGCTTCGGCAACGAGTGAACGGGTGTCAGTCCGAAAAGCTTCCTGCAAAATTTCCTGGCAGGCTGCAACATCATTTCTCTGTTGAGCCTCAGTGAGAGATTTTCTATCTATCAACAATGCCTGTGCATATGCAATCTTTATGGCTTCCACACTTTGTAATAAATCTTCAAGGGGATCTTTAACATTGTGAGACGCATCTATCATCCAACCCAAATCATTCGCATGATTCATATTTTTTACATCCATTCCTTCTACAAGTTCATTAAAAATTAAAAATAGCTGGTAGGGCCTGATGCTGCCTACTGTTAAATCATCATCACCGTACTTTGAATCATTGAAATGAAAACCTCCCAATTTGGATTCCATCAATAACAGCGAAACAATTTGTTCAATATTTGCATTGGGAAGATGATGCCCGAGATCTACAAGCGTAAATGCTTTCGGTCCCAATTTGGATGCATACAAATAGGACTGACCCCAATCACCTACTGTCGTAGAATAAAAATTGGGCTCAAAAGCTTTATACTCTACAAACACCTTCCATGAATTAGGCAATGCCTGATATATTTCCTGAAGTCCACTTAAAGTATTTTGAAATGCATTTCGAAAATTCAGCTGACCCGGGAAACAGGATCCATCTGCGAGCCATACTGTGAGTGCACTTGATCCAAGTTCAATACCATATTTGATTACTTCAATGTTATGATCAATCGCCTGTTTTCTAACGGACTTGTCTACATGCTGTAATGAACCAAACTTGTAGCTTAGTTTTTGCCCGGGTTGATCCTGAAATGTATTTGAGTTAACAGCGTCAAACTTAATTCCCAGTTTCGATGCCCTTGATTTTATTGAAGCAGCATTCTCGGGAATATCCCATGGTATATGCAAAGAAATGGCCCCACTACTTTGATTCAATGCATGCAATATTCCTACGTCATCAATTTTTTCTTCGAGACTTCCAGGTTCGCCAGCACCGCTAAATCTCGCAAACCTCGTTCCGCCTGTGCCAAGTGCCCAACTTGGAATGGCAACCTGGAAATCCATTAGCTTTTTCAGAATATTTTCAAGATTACCATGAGAAGATGAAAAGAAATCAAATTTTCTTTGGTGATCTCTGAGATGGTTGTGATTATGTTCTTCTATCCGGGATTTTTCAAGCTGCATATTTATCAATTAAGCCAAATAAAAAACTTCTTCTAACGGTTTTACAACTGGAGAGCTATCAGCGTTGGTTTCCATAATATCTTTCATATAGTCCCACCATTTTTGCATTAGCGGATGAGCCGGAAGCTCGTCCATTAATTTAGGATCTGAAATTTTCATATACCCGAACAAAAACAAAGTTTCCTTATCTAGAAAAATTGAATATTCGGAAATAGATTTCTGTTTCAACAAATTTTGCAACTCAGGCCAAATTTCTGAATGCCTTCTTTCATATTCTGCTTCACAGCCTTTGTTCAATTTCATTCTAAAAGCAACTCTCTTCATTTGATTTTGCTTGCCCGGCGAAGTCACGAAGTGACGAAGACGGGGATTTTATCTGCCTAGATAAATTTTTACCTCACGCCCTGCCTGCTCGCCTTCGCGAAGCTTGCGCCACCGCTATAGCTTGTACCTTCGCTATCGCTTCGGCACACAGGT
>PSRI01000164.1 GCA_003175935.1 Bacteroidota bacterium | reverse complement strand
GGCCGCAATTGAGTCCGCTCCAAAAGTTGCAGAAACTATGGCTTCAGTTTTGAATCGTGATCAAACCTGGATCGATTTTCAACTTGAGGAATTTCAGGACCTGGCAAGTCGCTACCTACCTTAAAAATGATAATCGCAGAGCGAAAAAAATAATTTTCTTATTTTACTTTTCAGGACGAATAAGAATTGCCCGGAGATGCTTTGAATAAATTAAACCAAAACGATTGAACATGACCCCTTTTGTTGCAGAAATTACAGGTACAGCTTTACTGATTATTTTAGGTGATGGCGTTGTTGCCAATGTTGTTTTAAATAAAACAAAAGGCAATAATGGAGGTTGGATCGTGATTACTTTCGGTTGGGCCATTGCAGTATTTGTTGGCGTGTTTGCATCTGCTGCGGCAAGTGGTGCGCATCTTAATCCCGCAGTTACTTTGGGGCTGGCCGTTGAAGGCGGCTTTGATTGGGCCAAAGTACCCGCTTATGTGGCGGCACAATTCATTGGCGCCATGTTTGGTGCTTTTGTAGTATGGTTAACTTATCGTCATCATTTTGATGCTACCGCTGATGCTGATTCAAAGCTCGCTGTATTTTGTACGGGCCCTGCCATTAGAAATTCAACTCAAAATTTTATCACGGAGTTAATCGGCACATTTGTGCTCGTACTGGGCGTTCTATTGATGTCGAAACCCGACATGAAACTTGGCCCCTTGGATTCATTACCCGTCGCGCTACTTGTGCTGGGAATTGGATTGAGTTTGGGTGGACCAACAGGTTATGCAATTAATCCCGCACGTGATCTTGGTCCGCGTCTCATGCATGCTTTTTTGCCGATTGAGGGTAAGAGGGATAGCGACTGGGGATATGCCTGGGTTCCGGTACTCGGTCCGCTTGCAGGAGGTGCCATAGCAGCATTAGTTTTTAAATATCTTCTCTCTTAACTAATTTTCGGGTAGGCTATCCTGTTATATATGTCAAGCATTTTGTGAGCCGTATTGCTCCAACTGAATCTTTTTACGTTTTCCAATCCATTTGTCCGTAATGCCTGGCGGGTAAAATCATTCTGCATCAACCTGGCGATAGTCTCACCAATTTCTTCTGCATTGTATGGGTCAACAAGTAATGCTGCATTTCCTGCGATTTCGGGCATCGCTGAAGTGTTTGAGCTAATGACATTGGTACCGCAAGCCATGGCTTCTAAAATGGGAAGGCCGAAACTTTCCCGAAACGAAGGATACAAAAATAATTTTGCCTGGGAATATACTTGGGGCAATTCATTGTATCGGATGAATTCAATAATTTGAATTCGATCTTCCACATCTTCGAGTTGCAGAGATTTTATGAGACCTTTTATGTATTGCAGGCTCGAGTCAGTAACTACAAGCTTCACATCTTTATTTTGATATTTTCTGCAATAGTGTGCAAACGCAAGTAAGGTATTGGGAGTATTTTTTTTGGGCGCCGGGTTTGCAAAAAACAGAATGAATTTTTCCGGGAGCTTATATTTTTCGCGGGCTGCTGATAATTGTGGTTGATCAGAAATAACCTGGAACATGGGATTCACAGCATTGTATGCAACTTCAATTTGATCAGCAGGAACTTTGAGTAGATCCAGAATATTTTTTCGCTCAAATTCGGATACTGTTACAAGAAAATTCTTTTTTGCGATACGCGGAACTATAAATCTCCTGTATAAATTTCCCAGATTTTGATAGGTTGTTCCTTTAAAATTTACTGATTCAAGAAAAATTATATCATGTAAAGTAATTACAGTTTTTACGCCTGGACTCAGCGGCGCCGTATTGGCTGTGCAGTGCAAAACATCAAGTTTGTAATTTTTGAGTGCCCTTGGCAGATTCCACTGTTCCCATGTAGGGTAGGAAGAGCCCGGAAGTTTAACGATCTTAAAATTTTCAGTTTCCTGAATACACTGGTCATCGGCATCAGGTTTTACAAATATGAAATATTGATTCTTGTGGTCAATTTCCTGCAGATGTTTAATAAGTTCCAGGGCAACGATTTCAATTCCATGTTTTTTCGGTCTGAATAATCGCTGCGCTTCGATGCCAATATTCATGAAGGGAGATTGAGATAAGATTTGTTGGGTTCTGAAAATAAAAATAGTGAATTGCTCAGAAAGAAGTCACCCTTCAGGCTATGAACCTGATTTCGGCCAACTCTTTTCCTATTTGATGAATTCCCTTCAGGATTCGGTTTACCTGATTGGCTGAGGGCTTCTTGTGTCCTTTAATGTATTGCGCTAATAGGCTTTGATTCATTCCGATATTTTCAGAAAGCGCCTTCGCATTGATTATTTTATAGAATTCAAAAAATTGGGGCAGATCCAGGTATATCCGTAAATTTTCTTCTCCAATTTTCTGACTTTTCTTTTCAAAATACAGGTTTAGTGCATCGACAATATTTTTTTTTAGTTTGATCAGGTCTTTCCCAGTTGTCGCAACCGGATATCTTTCAGCAAAGGCAGAATAACCGGTATGAGTCTTTTCAATATTTATTTTAATTTTTGTCATTATTTATTGCAATTCAATTTTTGCGTCTTTTAAGATTTTCTTCTGAAGCCCCATTTCCAACTTCTGCGCTTCCGTGATTAGGAACAACAAGTTTTCCGGATTTTGAAGGATGAACCATTATCATGTGACTTCCTGATTTTCTAATTACATACCAGCAATCTCTTCTCAAAATCCTAATCAATTCGGCGCTTTTCACTTTATAAAGGTAATAAATAATTTACTTTTTAATTTCACGGTTTTAATTCCGCATATAATTATTTTGGCCTGGACTTCATGCAGGTAAAATTGATTGTTGATATAAGATCTGAACCCTGAACTGAGCGTAGCAACAGGTGATGCCATGATTGCTAAAGCTGGCTCCAAAATGTCTAAAAATCTTTCCTAAATCAACTCAAAGATTCAACCCGTAACCCTTACCTTTGCGGCCAGTTTAAGCAACACACCTACATAATTTTTAATATATGCCTAACAAGGGTAAAATCAAGCAAATCATTGGAGCTGTAGTTGACGTGCAATTCGAAGGTCAACTTCCGGAAATTTATAACGCATTGGAATTAAAGCGCGAAACTGGTGAAAAACTGGTTTTAGAAGTGCAGCAGCACCTCGGAGAAGACAGTGTTCGTACCATTGCGATGGACGGAACTGAAGGTTTGGTTCGCGGAATGGAAGTGGTTGACACTGGTAAGGCCATTGCGATGCCTACAGGCGAAGCTATCAAGGGTCGTTTGTTCAATGTAACTGGCGATGCAATTGATGGTTTGCCACAGGTTGATAAAACAAACGGCCGCCCTATTCACGCTAAGCCGCCAGCCTTCGAAAATTTGAGCGTATCAACTGAAGTGTTGTTCACAGGAATTAAGGTTATTGACCTTATTGAGCCTTATGCAAAAGGGGGTAAGATCGGTCTGTTTGGTGGTGCGGGTGTAGGAAAAACTGTATTGATCCAGGAATTAATCAACAATATCGCAAAAGGATATGGTGGGCTTTCAGTTTTCGCAGGTGTGGGTGAGCGTACCCGTGAGGGAAATGATCTGCTGCGCGAAATGATTGAAGCTGGCATCATGAAATATGGCGAAGATTTCAAACACAGCATGGAGTCTGGCGGATGGGATCTGAGCAAAGTGAATATGGATGAATTGAGAGATTCAAAAGCAACATTTGTATTCGGACAAATGAACGAACCACCCGGAGCACGTGCGCGCGTTGCATTGAGTGGACTTACTGTTGCGGAATATTATCGTGATGGAGATGGAAAGGGTCAGGGAAAAGACATTCTGTTTTTCGTTGACAATATCTTCCGCTTCACACAGGCAGGTTCCGAAGTATCTGCGTTACTCGGACGTATGCCATCAGCTGTGGGATACCAGCCTACACTGGCAACCGAAATGGGTATAATGCAGGAAAGAATTACTTCCACCAAAAATGGATCGATCACATCAGTGCAGGCTGTTTATGTGCCAGCGGATGACCTTACTGATCCTGCTCCTGCAACAACTTTTGCGCACCTCGATGCAACAACTGTATTGAGCCGTAAAATTGCCGACCTTGGAATTTATCCTGCTGTGGATCCCCTGGATTCTACTTCAAGAATTCTAACCCGCCTGATTGTAGGTGATGCTCACTACGATACTGCAAACAGAGTGAAATTGATTCTTCAGAGATATAAAGAACTTCAGGACATCATTGCGATTCTTGGTATGGATGAATTGAGTGAAGAAGATAAACAAACGGTTGCCCGTGCCCGTAAGGTGCAGCGCTTCCTGAGTCAGCCTTTCCATGTTGCAGAACAATTCACAGGATTGAAAGGAGTATTCGTGAGCATTGAAGATACCATCCGCGGATTTAATATGATCATGGATGGGGAAGTGGATGATTATCCCGAAGCAGCATTCAATCTTGTAGGAACGATTGAAGATGCAATTGAGAAAGGGAAGAAATTACTTGCAGCAGCGCAAGGGTAATGTAATTTCACGCCAAGACGTCTGTGTAGTACTTAGTATATAGTACTTAGTATTTAGACGGAGATTTGAAGCGAGTTGTTTTTTCACTTAAATAGAATGTGTTTTTTACTTAAATACATACTATTTCTAAGATCTTTTTATTATTGGTTTGTAGATTGCGACTCTATGGGAATGCATAAATTCAGAGAGTTGTTGATTTGGCAGAGGTCAATGGATTTGGTAGTGGATATTTACAAAGCGACTTTGACTTTTCCAAAAGAGGAAAAATTTGGTCTTATTTCTCAACTACGAAGTTGTGCGATATCCATCCCTAGTAATATTTCTGAAGGAGCGGGGAGATCATCGGATTCTCAATTCAAGCATTTTTTGCAGATTGCGATGGGTTCCTGCAGCGAAGTTCAAACCCAGGTGGAATTAGCAACAAGACTTGAATATTTGAGGAAAGAAGTAATGGCCGGGATAGTAGATGAAGCAACTCAGATTTATAAAATGATTTTATCTTTCTATTATAGCCTTGACCCAAATAAATGATTCATCTAAGTACTTAGTACTAAGTAGTAAGTACTTCTTAATTAAGATTACAGGATTAAATTATGGATTTAGAAATTTTAACACCAGAAAAAAAACTTTATAGCGGCGAAGTTTATGGCGTGCAACTGCCGGGAATTGCAGGATCTTTTGAGATTCTGGAAAATCATGCGCCGTTGGTTAGTGCATTGGGTGCAGGAAAATTGAAAGTGTTGAAGGATAAAAATTCAAGCGCAATTTTTCAGATACAGGGAGGGTTTATTGAAGTGTTAAATAATAAAGTTTCTGTTCTGGTTGAAGGTGCAACTGAAGCATAATTTTTGTATGCTTTAACATATTGAAAGGGCTCCAACAGGAGCCTTTTTCATTTGATCACATTATAGAAATTTTAAGACTTCGGTGACAACGGAATCGACCTGTTCGGTCGTCTATCTGGTATTCAGCGTTATCCATCGGTCTACATACAGTGTGTTAAAAACGCACAACCCCCGTCTTTTGCCGGGGGTTATTTTTTATTTTCATTGATCTTGATTAGTTAAGTTGCGGATCAATTGGGAAATTGACCATCATTTCATAATCGCCGCCTAAAAGCTTGAGTGAATCTTTCCAAATCTCTTCGAGTTTGCGATGAAAGACAAGTGGTTTTGTGGCTTCGGCCGTTAGCCAGCTTTTTTCATTGAGTTCATCCTTCAATTGCCCTCCACTCCAACCTGAATAACCAATGTAGAACCTTATTTTGGCGGGATCAATTTCATTGTTTTTTAACAGGTCTACCGCAGTTTCAAAATCTCCTCCCCAAAAAATTCCATCGATAATTTCAAAGCCACCCGGAATTAAATCGGGACATTGATGAAGAAAATGAAGTGTATCCATTTGAACAGGACCGCCATAGAATACAGGAAGTTTTATGTCTTCAAGTTCGGGTACTAACTCATCAAGCGTATGTTTAAAATCACGGTTGAGCACAAATCCAAAACTCCCCTCTGCCTGATGTTCGCAAAGGAGAACAACCGTTCTCATGAAATTTGGATCCTTTAAGAATGGCTCCGCAATTAATAATATACCAGGTCCCGGCTCATTCATTACTTCTAAGATACAGTAGAAATTATTGATTCACAATTTTGCTATTTCAATTTAATAGAGCGTTCATTTCACCTAACTTTTGTAACATTGTTACATTCAACCCGCAGGCGGGAGGGCCAACTCACAAAGCTTAGTTAAATGGAGTTTATCCTTCTGTATTTCTTGAGGGTATAAAACTATTTTTGCAGACTGATGAAGAAGATATACTCTCTCATTATTATTCTCATCTCATTATCATTAATAGGTCTGGTCATCATTCAGGTGTCCTGGATTCAGAATGCCATTATCCTAAAACAAGAACAGTTCGAGCAAAATATTCAAACAGCCATTACAGATGTAGGCAGGGATTTGGCCGAACAAAAAGGAATTCAGTTTTCACTTGGTTCGCCGAAGTTATTACAGGACTGGCCCACGGACCAATTCCTGCAATTAACCCGCCCACCATCCATCGCACAAAAATATACTTCCTTTGAAGTGGGAGAACGAATCAAAAAAGCATTTAATACCTACGGATTAAAGGATACAAAATTTGAATTCGCCATTCTCAATCATAGCAATCTCAGAAATATTTATGAGATGCAATCTCCAAATTTTAGTGTGCTCCTCAGTGATACCATTCGCAATAAAGCTTTTGGAATTGCACTATCACCGGTATCTGGTTCTATTAGCGAAGGTCTTGTTGCCGATGAAGAACTTTATATTGTTGTACCAAGTGTAAAAAATTTTGTGTTGCGATCCTTAGGTTGGTTGATTGCAGGAGCCTTATTATTTACGCTAATCATTATTGCTGCGTTCTCGGTAACTGTGAGAACCATGCTCAAACAGAAAAAGCTAAGCGAAATAAAGAGTGACTTCATCAATAATATGACCCACGAATTCAAAACACCCCTGGCTACAATTTCACTTGCAGTGGATGCTTTGAAAAATGAAAAAGTGATCCAGGATCGCGAAAAAATGGATTATTTCAGCGGAATTATTAAAGATGAAAATAAGAGAATGAATGTACAGGTTGAAACAATTCTCCAGGCCGCATTGCTCGACAAACAGGAAGTTCAGCTCAACCTGATGCCAAAGCATGTACATGAAATTCTTTACAATGTTCTCGACAATTTCAAATTGCAATTGGATGAGAAGAATGCTAAAGTTGATTTGGCTTTCAACGCGAAAAAGGATATGATTGAAGCTGATGAAGTACATTTTACCAATCTCCTGAATAATCTTGTTGATAATGCCATTAAATATTCAGGCGATAAGGGACTTCAATTGCAGGTTAATACACAAAACTCAGGTAAGTTTATCAGGATCCGTATTGAAGACAATGGAATAGGGATGAATAAGGAAACAGTGACAAGGGCATTTGAAAAGTTTTATCGTGCGCACACTGGAAATATTCATAATGTTAAAGGGTTCGGACTTGGTTTGAGTTATGTAAAAGCAATGGTTGATGCCCATAAAGGAAAAATTAAAGTAGACTCCACACTGGGAAAGGGAACCATTTTTACTCTCGAGTTTCCCGTGATCCAATAAAGAATAAACATCCATCTCCATAGCTCAGGAATCTGAAATGGTGACTGAGTGCATAATCATAAACCTTTCTCCATCCATCTCCCAGTAAAGCCGCTACCAGTAAAAGTAAAGTTGATTGAGGCTGATGAAAATTGGTTATTAATCCCGTTGCAATTCTGGCCCGGTAACCGGGGGCAATCATTAATTGAGTTTTCGTTACCAAATGGTCCACATTATTTTTTTTCATCCAATTTAATATTGAACTAAGCGATTGTTCAACAGAAACCTGATGCTTGTGCAGGTCATCATAAACTTCCCATTGAGTGAGGGCCAGATTATCTGCATCAAGATCATTATTCAAAAATATTTTCACTCCAATCCAAAACAGACTTTCTGTGGTTCTCAGGGATGTTGTACCGACGCAAAAAATTTCATTTTTGTGGTTGATCAGCTTTTCGATGAATTCAATTTTCACGTCAATAAATTCTGCATGCATTTCATGGCCTTCCATAAAATCTGCTTTCACCGGTTTAAATGTTCCGGCTCCAACGTGAAGCGTTACGAAAGCCTGAGCGATATTTTTTTTTCTGAGCGATTGAAATATTTCCTGAGTGAAATGCAAGCCTGCAGTTGGTGCTGCAACTGAACCGTCATATTGGGCAAAAATGGTTTGATAACGGTCCCTGTCAATGGATTCAACTTTTCTTTTGAGATAGGGTGGGAGTGGAACATCTCCTGTGAGATGAAGTATTTCTGCAAAACTGAGGTTGGCAGGTTCCCAGGAAAGATCAACTATGAAGCTGTCTGACAACCTTTCGGTAATGGCTGCACGAAGATTGATTGCTGTTCCATTGGCTGAAACCTTCTTCTCTAATTGCATTCCCCGTTTCCATTTCCCTGCGCCACCAATCATACATTTCCAACGTACATGCTGTTTCTGAAGCATTGCTGTAGTGATATCGGAATATTGTGAATGAGGGTCCAGGCAAAATACTTCAATAAGACCTCCTGAATCTTTTTTAAAAATAATTCTTGCTTCAATTACTTTGGTATCATTGAAAATGAGAAGAGAATTTTCGGGGAGATGATCTGCAATGTTGCGATAAATATCTTCTGAAATATTTCCATTTTGATAAATGAGAAGTTTAGAAGCATCGCGAGCTTCAAGTGGAAATTTTGCAATGAAATCCTCAGGGAGACTATAGGTAAAATCCTGGATAGATAATTTTCTCGGATCAATCATGTTAGCACAATCAATAAGAAGCAAAGATCGAAAGGGAAGGATGCTTCACAAAGATTATCTTTTACTAAGTGGCACAACGAGTTTTAATCCACTCCAAATATCACTTACGGCACAAACCTTAACATCAACAAGTCCGTTTTTAAGCGCAAAATTGCGAATGATATCTTCATTAAGGTCGGTTGGTATGCCTGCGGCTTTCTTATACCAGGAAGCCCAGATGCAAATGGTAGTATTTTTTTTGGCGAGAGGCAGTACTGTTTTCATTTGTGCCTCAAACTCCCTTGTAGAAGCGGAGAATAAGTGAACAAAATCCGGAAGGTCGGAGGATTTGATAAGCTGTTTTTTTATGTCCTGCTCAAGCAATTGACTGTAATTAGAGGGGGCGTTGAGAAGTAAGACCTTCATTTCAGGTTTAATTCCCAGTTTCTTTGCGAGAGGCGTTCCCGAGTAACCGGCTGTTGCCATATTTTCAATTTAGACAGGAATAAAGCCAAAAAGATAAGGGCAGATATCCAATTCACATTAGAATGGCGGTTATCCACTGCCTATTCACAGCAATCAACAGTTAATCCACGAGGCCTGCAATTCGTTTTTCGATCAAACCCACTCCTGTAAAGTGTTTTCATAAATAACTCCCTGTGGATAAAATAATTAATCCAAAAATTTGTTATAGAAGTGGGAAAATGTGTTATTTTGTGTAGATTAGTGTAAATTAATTATAATCCTTTGTAAATGATGGGTTTTCTGGGTGAATTCGAAGCCACTTTGGACTCCAAAGGACGCTTCCTCCTGCCGGTAGGCTTCAAAAAGCAACTCCCGGAGGAAGACAACACCCGCTTTGTCATAAACAGAGGATTTGAGAAATGTCTCAGCCTATACCCCATGAAAAGCTGGGAGCCAATATTCGATGAAATCAGCAAACTCAATGATTTTGATCCTAAGGTAAGAGAATTTCGCCGCTATTTTTTGAACGGTGCCACGATCATGGAGCTGGATAGCGCAGGTAGGATCCTGATCCCTAAAAATCTTCAGGAGCACGCCGGTTTGGATAAAGACATAGTGCTGGTTTCGGCAGTAAACAAAATTGAAATCTGGGATAAAAGTAAGTACCAACAGTTCTTTGAAACTTTTTCACCCGAAGCATTCAGTAACCTGGCTGCATCGGTAATGACCAAAAGCTCCGATCAGTGAAGACCGATCTGAAGTATGAAAAAGACCAATGACCATCTGCTGAACGAACAAGACTCATCAGGTGATTATCATGTGCCGGTCCTGTTAAATGAAGTTGTAGAGGGACTTGCAATTAAGAAGAATGGAATTTACGTGGATTGCACATTTGGAGGAGGAGGTCATAGCAAAGCCATATTAAAAAATTTAAATGAAGATGGAAGGCTGATCGCTTTTGATCAGGATGAAGACGCAAGGAAAAATATTCCTGATGACAATCGGGTCATTTTTATACCTCACAACTTCAGACACCTTCAAAGATTTCTTCGCCTTCAAAAAATTTCTGAGATCGATGGTTTGCTTGCAGATCTTGGCGTTTCAAGTCATCAGTTTGATGAAGCTTCACGTGGTTTTTCTATTCGCTTTGATGCTGCTCTTGATATGAGAATGGATCAAAAGCAAAGCACAACAGCTGCGGATATTTTGGAGAAATGGTCAGAACCCGAATTACACAAACTCTTTGAGCAGTATGGAGAGGTTACAAATTCCAAAACTTTAGCGAGAACAATTGC
>PSRI01000136.1 GCA_003175935.1 Bacteroidota bacterium | reverse complement strand
ATCGATATTTCCGGCAGGCTTGCAATTTGAACGATATTATTATTAATAGTAACTGTGTCTGAGCCATGAAGAGCAACATATTTGGATTCGGTAGTTTTTAAATCCTTCAATCTAATACGCGCTTTTGTGCCGGCATATTTAATGAACTTCGGAATTTCGGCTCTAATCTCTCCGATGTTTAGGGTAGAGCCCTTGCCATTATCAAATTGAAGTTTTGTAAGATCGAAGTTTATGTTCGATAACTCAAGATTCTTTTTCCCGGTTTCTAAATTGATCAATCTAAATTCTTCAAGTCCGAAAGTCTTTCCAGAAGATTTCAATGTGGTAGTGCCAGCAGAATCAATTACTGTAATATCAAGAGATGGCCCTTGCAGGAGCAAATTTTCAAATAACAGGTCTTTCCCTTTTTCAGTCTGCCCTGCAGTTCTAACCATATTGTTTATAAGGATTGAAATCTTTGGATCTACCATGCCCAATTGCTTAAATACAATGTTCTTCAACGCAGGTCCGTTTATTGCGTCTCTAAATTTCAATTCAGGAATAGTGGCCTTAATTGTCGCCCTCTCTCCATTCATTTGCAACCTTACATCTTTTGAAATCGAAATTGCATCATGAATGACGGAAGTCTCCCCGGAACTAAAATCAATTTTCGGAGTTCTTAATTTCAAATTCTCAAAATCGCCCGAAATCGACTTCCAGGATATATCACCTTTCTCATTTTCAAAATTGTTTGTACTTACATTTTTTGCTGTTGCTTCAACAACAACATCACCTTTTTTGAGATAGAATTGGGTTCTCCCGCCATGAAGACTGTCTATATGAAAATTATTCGGACCTTCTATTTCGGGTTTTCCTGTTTCTTTAGCTGAATAATTAATCTTGGCACTATCCCACAGAACCGAAGAAAAGTTCAGGGTTTTCGGATTATTAAATGGCTCAAGATCATCACTTGCATTAATCGTCACATTGTACATTTCTGCTCTCATTTGATTGTTGCGAAAAAACCCTTCAATTTTTTCAGCGTATAATGTTTTGCCATTATAGTCGATCTTTCCTCCGTACAAATGAAATTGTGCCTTTGGGGTAATAAAAAAAACATTGTCAAGATTCATGCCCGACAGGCTTCTAAACATATCCTCCGTGGTATAAGCCCTGAGAAGGGCTTTTGATAAAATGACTGCTGAAAATTTGTGAGAACCAAATTCACGCCCGGGATGCGCTTTATCTCTTATGGTTATGTCCGCATCTTTAATTGTAATTCTGTCAACCTGGATATAGGGGCGTAAAGCCTCTATCAATGATTTGGAATTTATCGGATCTTTTCCATTTTTATTTTTTAATTCGGGAAAACTAAATGAGAGATAGGGATGGTCAAGCGTTAAATCTCTTGCCAGTAATTTTTTATTCAATAGATCATTGATGGAAACACCACTGAGTACTACAGCCGGAACAACCAGGATATTATCGGATCCGAACTTGCTGTTAGGTAATGTTTGTAAAATATATTTTTTAAGGATGATGCTATCATTATCAATTATCAAGCTTCCAAATGCACCTCTGAAAGTGCTGTCTCTGTCTTCATTCACAAATTTTCTCACCGCAAGTTGAAGGGAACTCACTGTCAGACTTTTTTCTTTTGTACTGTCCAACACAAGTTTCTGAATAACCAGGCTGTCGCCCATAAGTGTGTCTTTTGCCGCACCGAATTTCATGTTATGGTCATATCTTGCCGTAAGTGATTTTACATCCAAAACTTTTATCTCCATCGGGCTGAACATCCTGAGCAGTGTACTTCTTCGAATACTTTGTTTATCGCTATCGCTACCATTTAAATTGGATAAGGAAGTAAGATGGATCATCCCTCGATTTACGAGAATAGTGTCAATCCTTATATATCCTGAATCAACCCATGATGCCCAATCAAAACGAACGGCTCTTATCTCACTCAACCGAATAATAGTGCTGTCATTTGGCCTGCCGGGTTTTTTTTGAATAAAAGCGAGGTTATCCATTTCAACAGCACGGCTTGTATTGTCCCACTCTAATTTGTCGAGAAACAGATTTAGATTACTGTCTGGGTACTGGAGATTAGGCTGAATAATTTTCAAATTGACTTTGGCCTTGAACCTTACCCCGGAACTGATTTTGGTACTGTCTTCTTCAAGATCAAGATCCCTGACATTGAGATAAATATTTTCGAGGTTGTAGTGAAGATTGCTTCTGGGGAATGGATAATAACTAAAATCTGCGTTTTGTATTCGGCAGGATTTTATTTCGAGGGCCTTCATAAATCCCAGCATATTTCTGGCTATATCTATGAGCTGTTGAGAAAATAATTCGGTGCTGTCTGACTGCAATTCGTGATGATCTATCGCAAAAACTCTCTGCTTTATTTTGAAATTTGTATTGATAATATCAAATTCTTCGATATTGACCTGTCTGTGCAGTAATAACGGTACAATATTTTGCAGCCTCAACATTATTGTGTCTGATTCAAGATAATAACCCTGTGTGCTTTTGAGGGTATCGCTGGGTTTAATTGAAATGCCGATAATGGAGATCCAGAGGTTGAAATAATTGAATCTTACTTTTTTAAATTTAACCTGATACCTTCCTTCGGCATATTGGGCAATGATAGTATCTGCTATTTTTTTTGATTGAAATGTGATGAGTAGATGGATGCCCAAAAGAATGAATACGAATACACCAAGGATAATCAAAGCGATCTTTCTTCCTTTGTATGTAGTTAATTTTTTCAATTCAGTGTATTATGGCGCCATTCCAATTTTGAATGTTGATTAAGTATGCAAGAAAAGTTTTGAGAGCATCCACAATCAAGATCTTCAAGTTCAAACGTCTTAGGATCTGAAGCCTGATCCATTATTGTAATTTACTGAATATTTCCTTGCATTTTGTAAGGCCACTCTCCCATTTGGTCGAAAAAAAAGCCCGGGCAAACTGCCTGGGCTAACTTAAAAGACTAATCGAAAATATTGAATCAGCTCACTGAGGAACCGTTGTTGATTATGGATTCCGGGCTTACGAAATGAAGTTTCCCTTCGCCATCTTCAGCCATCAGAATCATACCCTGGGAATCAATTCCCCGCATTTTGCGTGGCGCCAAATTTGCAACAACCACTACCTGCTTATTAATGATTTCTTCCGGATTAAAATGCATTGCAATCCCTGAGAGGATGGTGCGCTTTTCAAAGCCAAGATCTATTTCCAATTTGAGCAGTTTATCAGCTTTCTCAACCTTTGAGGCGCTGAGAATTTGTCCTACCCTGAAATCAAGTTTGGCAAAATCATCAAACTGAATTTCTGCTTTTGTAACTGGTGCTGCCACTTTTGATTCTGTTTTATTTTCTGAGGATTCTTTCGAAGCTTCAGTCTTTATCAATCCTGATCTTAGTTTCTCAACCTGCGTTGCAACTTCTGTATCTTCAATTTTTCTGAATAATAATTGAGGTTCTCTCAAGCTATATCCTGTTTTTAAAAGATTGGGTTTGCCAGCATTTTCCCATTCAAGCATTTTCTCCACAACTTTCATCATGTGCAACATTTTCTTCGCAGTATATGGAAGGAAAGGATTAATGAGGATTGAAAGGTTGGCCGTCAACTGAAGACAAATATGCAGGCAATTATCGATTTGCTTTTGTCCATCCATGCCTTCTCCTGTCTGCTTTTTCCAGGGCTCTTTTTCCTGTAAATATTTATTTCCCTTCCTGGCAAGATCAATCACTTCAAAAAGTGCATCCCTGAATTTATAGTTCTCAAGGCTATCAGACACTTTATTTTTAGTTGTTTCAAATTCCGCAATGATGGCGCGGTCGGTATCGTCCAAGATATCATTGTGAAGGGGCGGCACTTTTCCGGAGCAGAGTTTATGCATAAGCACAAAGGTTCTGTTCACAAAATTTCCGAATATGGAAACGAGCTCGCTATTATTCCTATCCTGAAAATCTTTCCAGGTAAAATCATTGTCCTTGGTTTCTGGAGCGTTTGAGCAAAGAACATATCTAAGAATATCCTGTTGATCAGGAAAATCTTTCACATAATCATTTACCCAAACCGCCCAGTTTCTGCTGGTGGACACTTTATCTCCTTCAATATTCAAAAATTCATTGGCGGGAACATTATCAGGCAAAACAAATTCCCCGTGAGCTTTTAACATCGCCGGGAAAATGATGCAGTGAAAAACAATATTATCCTTGCCAATAAAGTGCACCAGTTTTGTATCCGGTTTGCACCAGTAATCTTTCCACTGCCCGGTGAGTTCTTTTGTAGCACTGATGTATCCAATAGGTGCATCAAACCAAACATATAAAACCTTGCCTTCAGCACCATCAACCGGAACTTTAATTCCCCAATTGCTGTCGCGAGTCATGGCTCGACTTTGCAGGCCGTTATCGAGCCAACTTTTACACTGACCATACACGTTATTTTTCCATTCCTTATGTCCTTCAAGGAGCCACTCTTTTAACCATGCTTCATAATCCTGCAATGGAAAATACCAGTGCCGCGTTTTTCTTTTTACCGGAATGGCGTCACTCAAAACGCTTCTGGGATTGATCAATTGATCAGGGCTCAAACTGGAGCCACATCTTTCACATTGGTCGCCGTATGCATTTGGATTTGCGCAAACAGGACAGGTACCCACAATATAACGGTCAGCCAAAAAAGTTTTGGCCTTTTCGTCAAAGTATTGTTCCGTTTCTTTTTCTTCAAACAACCCATCATCATAAAGTTTTCTGAAAAAATCAGAAGCGGTTTCATGATGAATTTTATTTGAAGTGCGGGAATAGATGTCAAATGAAATTCCCATTTGTTCCATGCTTTCTTTTATGATCGCATGGTACTTATCAACTACCTGTTGTGGCGAAACACCTTCCTTCATCGCTCTGATGGTAATCGGCACACCATGTTCATCACTGCCGCAAACAAATTTTATATCTCTTTTATTGGCTCTTTGGTAACGGACATATATATCCGCAGGAATATACACCCCTGCAAGGTGGCCGATATGAATCGGTCCATTCGCATAAGGAAGCGCTGCGGTTACTAATATTCTATTGAAATCTGTCATCTTTGGCTTCAAAAATTTATAACGAGGTGCAAAAATAGCTAAATAAGAGCTAAGCGAAAATATGATCCGGCCGGTGGGCTGCTAAAATTATTTCAAAAATTGCCGAAGCCGGGGCATCTTGCTGAGGAAATTCATAATTTCCCCCATAGAATTTTTAATACATAAATGAAAAGAAAACAGTTTTTAGCTTCCATGCTTCCTCTTGGAGCAGTTGCAGGGGCTTTTGCCAGTGAAAATCCGATAGGAACCCCCACTTTGACTGACACCAAAGAACACGAGTCTGGGTCAGATCTTCCCATTAAAGTTCCACCTTACCTGAAAAGAGGGGACACAATTGGAATCGCCTGTACTGCAGGATTTATAATGCCGGAAGAAATTAAACCTTCTGTGGATTTAATGACGAGTTGGGGTTTTAAGGTGAAAGTGGGAAATACAATCGGGAAGAAGGATTTTAGTTTTGGAGGAACTGATTTGGAACGCACGCAGGATTTTCAACAATTGATTGATGACCCAAACGTAAAAGCCATTATGTGCGCGCGTGGCGGCTACGGTTCTGTAAGAATTATTGACCAGATAAATTTTAATCCGCTCAAGGAAAAACCAAAATGGATTATTGGTTTTAGCGATATCACAGTGATGCATTGTCACCTCAACCGAAATTTTAATTTGGCTTCCATCCATTCTAAAATGTGCAATAGTTTCCCGGATGTATTTGATGTAGCGGAACCCATAGTTCAGGATACCATCATGTCTATTAAATATGCGCTTACCGGAGTAAAAATGAAATACACGGCGCCTCCCAACGAAAAAAACCGAACGGGCATTGTAGAAGGAACGATTGTGGGAGGAAATTTAAAAACAATTGAAACGCTTTCAGGTACTAAATCCGATATAAAGACAGCAGATCAAATTCTTTTCCTTGAAGACACAGGAGAATATTTGTATAGTATCGACAGAATGTTTTGGAATTTAAAGCGCACGGGAAAATTAGCAAAGTTGAAAGGTTTAATTATTGGAGGTTTTAAAATTAAGCC
>PSRI01000186.1 GCA_003175935.1 Bacteroidota bacterium | reverse complement strand
TCGAAGGAATTGAAAGGCTTTGAAAAATTGCTATTTTTTAGGGGACTTAGAAATACAATAAAAATATCATAACTTGGTATCATGAAACTGCGGTATCTGATCATAACGACTGTTCTGCTCACATCTTCTCTTCTGGTGGAGGCCAAACCGGTCATCGGAAGCAATGATGATGATGTGAATGGGGTTGTGATGGATGCAGATACACGCAAGCCTTTGAAGGATGTGAACGTTTACGCGATCATGAATTCAAAGAAAGAAAAGGTTGCTATTTCTGATGCGAATGGTGGATTTAGCTTTGATGATCTTAAACCAGGTACCTATAAACTGGTTTTTGAAAAAGATGGATACAAAAAAATCATCAGGGAAAAATTGGTGATTCCTTCCACGCCTTCGGCTCCTATTTCTGTGAAGATTGAAATGGAAGAATCACATTCCGCTTCTGAACGCGGACCATCTGTTTGGCATTTCTTCGATTATTAATTGAGCCACTAGATAATTAAAAAAACTCCGGTAAATGCCGGAGTTTTTATTTTATAGAGGTTTTCCTGTTATCAACTTTTCCTGAAGGCCCATTTTCCCACTTCGCGCAAACTCACTTTCTTACCGTAAAGAAGAATTCCTGTTCTATAAATTTTTCCGCTAAGCCAGGTGGTCAACAAGAATCCAACCACTAGCGAAACCAATGAAAGGCCCAATTGCCAGTAAGGAACAGTTCCCGGTACTCCGAAAGGAAGCCTGGCCATCATAACTATTGGAGATGAAAATGGAATAATGCTTCCCCAAACAGCCATAGAACTACTGGGATTAGAAATGGTATTGGCCATGATGATGAACGAAAGAACTATTGGCATTGTAATGGGAAGCATCAGCGATTGAGCTTCCTGGGGGTCTTCATTTACCACGCTTCCTACGGCTGCAAATAAAGAAGCATAAAACAAGTATCCGCCAACAAAATAAAACAGGAAGCAGAAAATCAGTAGAAACCAGTTATTCTGGCCCACAGAATTAAGAACTTCGGCCATTGCCTTATAATTCTGTTGATTTCCCATTGTGGACACCGGCCCTGCTGCACCCGGCATATTCTGATTTGCCTGTTGAACCTGGTGCATAACATCCGAAGGAATAAAGGCCGTTAGGGTAGTGGTTATCGTTAGAATAAGGATGATCCACATCAAAAATTGAGTTAGACCAACCCCGGCAATACCTACTATCTTTCCCATCATGAGTTGAAAGGGCTTTACAGAACTTACCATCACTTCAGCAATTCGGTTCATCTTTTCTTCCATCACACCCCTCATTACAGCCGCACCATAAATAAACAGGGTAATATAAATAAGGAGGCCACTAGCAAATCCAATTATGGATGCCGTTCCGGAATTTGATTTCTTCACTTCTGAACCTTTAACCTGTAGCGCCTGAAAGGAAAAAGCCGAATTTTCACTATGTGACCTTATTGAATCTAAAACTTTGCTGTCGATGCCATGTTCGAGAAGCATTTTGTTTTCCATCGCAGAATTAATTTCCTTTCTAATGGCATCATCTGTTGCCATTCCCAATTGTTTTTCTGAGATCAATACTATGCTCGTGTCTCTGGGTACTTCCTCAGGATTTGGAATAATAAGAACCCCTTCAAAACCTTTGCTCCTGTAATTGCTTTTATTCACGTCATCAAGAAAAGTAAAAGACACAGCCGGAGAATTCTTGAGTTGATTCTTGAAGAGTCCGCTCTTGTCTTTCACGGCTATTCTTTGCGTTTCCACGCTTTTTACAGAAAAATAAGTGGCTGCCGCAATGAATCCGATCATAATAATTGGAAACAAAAAAGTTGACAGGATAAAAGTTCTGCTTCGTACCCTGGTGAGGTACTCTCTTTTTATAATCAGCCAGATTTTGCTCATGTTTGGGTCCTTAAAAATTATTTTGAAAAAATAGATTTAACGCAAATTACCTGGAAGCAGTTCCCACTTCACGAAATTCTCTGGACATAGGAGTGCCTTCAACCAAACGGATAAATATATCATTCAAAGAAGGTAAAATTTCATTGAATGAAATGATTTCTATACCCATATTCAAAAAATACAGCAATACGTCGTGTGGTTTCTTCCCTTCCTTAATTTTTACTACAAGCGTATTGTCCTTCGTTGCAACTGCTTCAAAAATTCCTTCTCCATTTTTTAACTCCGGCTCACTCTCAAACCCAATTGAAAAAAGGTTTTGTTTGAAGTCCTGCTTCACCTGCCTTACCGTACCATCCAGGATCTTGTGACCTTTATTTATTAAAGCGATATGATTACAAATCTCTTCAACCTGCTCCATTCTATGCGTACTGAAAATAATGGTGCTTCCATTCTGCGACAATCGAAAAATTTCATCTTTAATGAGGTTTGCATTCACGGGATCCAGTCCGCTAAATGGTTCATCAAGTATGATCAGTTTGGGTTCATGTAAAACCGTGGTTACAAATTGAAGTTTCTGACTCATCCCCTTACTTAGATCCTCTACTTTTTTATTCCACCATGATTGCATTTCAAGTCTTTCAAACCAGACTTTTATTTTTTTCATGGCTTCATTTCGGCTTAGGCCTTTCAATTGCGCGAGATATAGAGCCTGTTCTCCAATTTTCATTTTTTTATAAAGGCCTCTTTCTTCGGGCATATAGCCAATGCCAACGGAATCATTGATGGGATCAAATTTTTTTCCATCAAAAACGATTTCACCGCTATCAGGATAAAATATTCCGGTTATCATTCGAAGCAAAGTAGTCTTACCTGCCCCATTAGGTCCCAGCATTCCGAAAATCGCTCCTTTATTAATTCGGAAACTGATATCGTCCACCGCTTTTTGGGTAGCAAAGTATTTTTTAAGATTTTTTACTTCGAGAATATTCTGCATAAAGCTGATTAGTTGCGCAATTTGAAGTATTGTAACAAGGACCCGGGCAAAATACGGGTGAACGGACAAATATCAGGATAAAGATTCTAAAAAGTTTTGATAACACAAAGCTGACTTTGAAGTTCATACGTTATCATAGATTTATTAGTAGGGCTTTGTGGAAATGGGCGAAATTCTCAAACTCCAGCTAATTTAGATGCAATTGTTTCTGCAAGCCTTTCTCCATCCATGGCAGCGCTTACAATTCCGCCGGCAAATCCTGCTCCTTCACCACAAGGATAAAGGTTTTTAATTTGGGGATGATGCAATAAAGCTTCACTTCTTGGTATTCGTACAGGAGAGGAAGTTCTGCTCTCTGTAGCAACTACAATAGCCTCATTTGTATAATATCCTTTCATTTTTTTGCCAAATTCTTTGAAAGCTTCTGCCAGGCTTTGATATATAAAATCCGGAAGCACATTTTTTAGAGATGCAGAATGGGTTCCTGGTAAATAAGAGCAATCAGGAAGATCAGTAGAAATTTTATTTGAAGTAAAGTCTACCATTCTTTGCGCAGGTGCCACATATTTTCCTCCACCATTTTGAAATGCTTTCTGCTCAACTGATTTTTGAAAATTCATCGCAGCGAGTTCACCGGATTTTTCAAAAGCCCTGAGATGTTTTTGCTCAACGGTAACGACCATTCCACTGTTTGCATAGGGATTATTTCTTTTTGATGGACTCCAGCCGTTTACCACAAGTTCATTTTCATTTGTAGAAGCAGGAGCGATGATTCCTCCAGGGCACATACAGAATGAAAAAACGCCGCAATCCTTTATTTGTTCAACCAGGCTATAAGATGCAGGGGGTAGGAATGGTTCTCTTTTAAAATATTCCCAGGATTTACCATGATATTGAATTTTGTCTATTAATTCCTGGGGATGTTCAATGCGCACGCCGAGAGCAAAAGGTTTTGCTTCAATTTTTATTTTTTTTGATTGAAGCATTTGAAAAATATCTCTGGCAGAATGACCTGTCGCGAGTATTACTGCATCACCTTCAAATGAATTTCCATCCGAGGTAATAACTTTTGAAATGAGATCCCTTTGAATTTCAAATCCAACAACTTTTTTTTCGAAAAAGAAAAGCCCGCCGCAATCAAGAATGGTTTTTCGCATAGCAGTAATAATATGCGGAAGTTTATTGGTTCCAATATGTGGATGGGCTTCATATAATATGTTCTCTTCTGCTCCAAAATGAGCAAAGAGATTGAGTATTCTGTTGATATCACCACGTTTGGAACTACGTGTATAAAGTTTTCCGTCACTATACGTTCCTGCACCTCCTTCACCAAAACAATAATTACTTTCAGGATTTAGAACTCCTTCTTTATTTAGCGCAGCAAGATCCCTTCTTCTAGCCCTGACATCTTTTCCTCTTTCGAGAATGATGGGCTGGATATTTTTTTCTAAAAATTTGAGCGCAGCAAAGAGACCTGCAGGACCTGAACCAATGATAATTACTTTACGGCCTGACTTTTTTACATTTTTAAAATCAAATGATAATTGAGGACGATGCTGAAAAGGTTCATTGATATATGTATGGACAGTAAGATTAACCCAGACTGTTTTGCCCCGGGCATCAATGGAACTTTTTGTAATATAGAAACCGGTGACTTTTGATAATGGTACACCGGTTGATTTCGAGATATATTCCTTAATGATTGACTCACTGGCTGCTTCCGAAGGAAGCAATTTGAGCGAAAGATTTTTTTGCATATTGGAGGTTAGGGATTTATCCTAAAACTCAATTTCTTATTTCAAATATCAGAATGGCAAGTCGTCAATATCTGCAGGAGCCGATAAATTAGTGTTTACGTGTTCAGGCACTGAAGCACCCTGGCCTAAATTGAGGGTTTCCATTCTCCATGCATCGAGATTAGTAATATAATTAACCTGTCCGTTCTTTTCCCAACGGGTACCTTTAATATTAAAATGAACTTTTACAGTCTCTCCAATAGCGTATCGATCGATCATTGATGTTTTATCCTGCACGCATTGAAATTTCACGTAATTGGTAACAACTCTTCCACCAATGTCTTCTGATTTTTCGACAACAAATTCTCTTGTTTTGAAAGTCTGGGTACGTTGCACAGTATCATACTTCGCGATCAATTTTCCTATTAATTCGTAGCTCATTATTTATTATATTAAGGGGTAAAGGTACTGCTAATAATTTAGCTACTCTTTTTTAAAAATTACATTTTGTTTTTGCTAAAAAAAAATATACCTTCCAATTAGTCAAGCAGGATGCTATGAAAATGAATCAGAATAATCCTTTTCAAATTTTTCCTTTGGTTTCAATAACTTCCTGCAGCGGAACTTACCATTTGCATTCCACTTTAACTGAAATATATCCTGTGAGCTTCAGACTCAATTCAATTTCAACCATTTTATCTTTTACCAGACCTTATTCTTTGATTTTTATTCTTGCAACATGTCAAATTGTTGCAAATTTTTTTTTATTTTTTTAGTGAGCCTGTAGTTTCCTTTTAGGAGCTTACTGGTATCATTTTTGGGAGAATTATTTTTTAATTTTTGGATCTTAAAAACAAAAATTTGTGAAACTCCGCAACTGTATTTATTCTGAAAAAATCAAGTCAAAGAAAAATTTTTTTTTCAACAGGAATGCCAGATATTCGCTCCCCCGCCGAAGTTTTTTTGGGATAAGTTGTTGAGAAAAAAAGCGGCAATCATTCAGTAGAAAATTCTTACTCACCTATATAAACTGCTTAAGGTCTAATGGATAAAACGCATGAAAAAGTATGGAATAATTGTCTGGCGATAATAAAGGATATAGTAGAGTGGCAGCATTTCAAGACCTGGTTTGAACCTATTAAACCCGCGGCCCTGAAGGATAAGGTTTTAACGATTCAGGTGCCCAGTCAATTTTTCTACGAATATCTTGAAGAGCATTACGTAAATTTATTGGCGAAGACTTTGAAAAGGGAATTAGGTAAGGAAGCAAGATTAGAATATAGAATTATGGTGGACAGCGGAAATGAGAAGAATAAGCCCCTTACAATGGACATTCCCGGGCATGGATTTAAAACTTATTCAAACAATGAAATGGATTTTCCTCTTGTCATAAGTAATCCAGTCAAAAATCCTTTTGTAATTCCGGGTTTGAAGAAAATGCAAATTGACCCGCAATTAAATCCCATTTATTCATTTGAATCATTTATAGAAGGTGACTGTAACCGGGTTGCCAGGAGAGCTGGTAAAACTGTTGCAGAAAAACCAGGTGCCACGTCATTTAATCCCCTTGTTATCTATGGTGGCGTAGGATTGGGTAAAACACATTTGGCGCAGGCTATAGGTAATGAAGTAAAGAGAAGCAATCCTAATAAGGTGGTGTTATATGTAAGCTCTGAGAAATTTATCAATCAGTTTCAGGATCATAGCAGAAATAATGCAATCAATGATTTCATTCATTTTTATCAAATGATTGATGTCTTGGTCATTGACGATGTACAGTTCTTCAACAGGGCAGAAAAATCTCAGGATGCATTATTCGCAATTTTCAATCATCTCCATCAAAGCGGAAAACAATTAATTCTTACTTCCGATAAGTCTCCCAAGGATCTGGAAGGCGTTCAGGAAAGATTATTGAGTCGTTTCCGTTGGGGTTTGAGCGCCGACATGCAGGTGCCGGATTACGAAACAAGAATTGAGATTCTTGAGAAGAAAATGAAGAACGATGGATTGGAAATGCCCAAGGAAGTCGTGAAATATATTGCCTATAATATTCAAAGCAATGTGCGTGAATTGGAAGGTGCATTGATATCCCTTTTGGCACAATCTTCGCTCAATAAACGGGAAATTGATTTAGAATTGGCGAAGAAGGTGTTACGTAACTTTGTGAAGACTTCCTCTAAGGAGATTACTATAGAAACCATTCAAAAAATGGTGTGTGATTATTTCGATGTACCATACGAAAGGTTGTTGCAAAAAACACGTAAAAGAGAAGTAGTTCAGGCACGTCAAATTACGATGTACCTCGCTAAGTTGTTTACGAAGAACTCGCTCAAAACTATAGGAGAACATTTTGGAGGGAGAGATCACACCACGGTCATACATTCCTGTCAGACTGTGAAGGATCTCATGGATACAGACGGAATGTTTAGAGAAAGTGTAATGGAATTACAGCAAAAAGTGCAACTCGCTGCAATGTAAATTCAGCAACAAAAAAAATATTGATCCCGCCACAGGCGGGATTTTTTTT
>PSRI01000075.1 GCA_003175935.1 Bacteroidota bacterium | reverse complement strand
ACTAATAATCCCTGCATTTACACCAACGATGACAGCAATAATCATAGCAACGGCTGTTAATTCGATAGTAGCTGCCAAGTATGGCCAAATTTCTTGATTGATTTGTCCCCTTGTCCTCAGGGAAATTCCCAAATCTCCATGAAATAGTGCTTTAAGATAATCGAAATATTGGATATACCACGGTCTGTCTAATCCTAGTTGTTGAGTTAACGCTGCTACTGCTTCCCTTGTTGCCCTTTGTCCTAAGATTACCTGTGCAGGGTTTCCGGGTATCGCATGGATAATAGCAAAAACAATAAGCGTCATTCCAATCAAAACAGGTATAAGTGAAAACATCCTGCGGAGTGTATATGAAAACAACGTGCTCACCTCTTTTTCAAATCATTTTGTGCTAACAAAAGGAGAGGGAAATTTCCCTCCCCTTTAACCACTTAGTTTTTAAATTCTACTTTACTTAAAACTTCGGAACCAGTTGGGTGTGGCACATAATTCAATACATCCTTAGATGCTGCTAAAAGCGGTGTCGAGTGCACAAGTGGTACCCATGGAGCATCATCGTGAATGATGACCTGGGCCTGCTTGTATAGTTCATTCCGTTTTGACTGGTTGGATTCTTGCTGTGCTTTGATTAAAATGTCATGTAACTGGTCGTTGCTATAGTGTGAGTAGTTATTGCTGCCGATGCTGTCTTTATCTAGAAGTGTATATAAGAAGTTATCGGCATCCCCATTATCGCCTGTCCAGCCAAGCATATATGCATCAAACTCACCATTTGTTGCTTTTTGAAGATATGTGGCCCAGTCAACTGTCTGGATCTTTGCTTTAACCCCAATTTTACTGAAGCTTTCCTGGATTACCTCCGCAATCTTCATTCCTTCCGGCATATAAGGACGTGCTACCGGCATGGCCCATAAATCCATTGAAAATCCATTCGGATATCCAGCTTCTGCTAATAATTTTTTCGCCTTTTCTAAATCATATGGATACGGTTGGATTGAATCATTATAACCTTCGAGTGATGGAGGCATAGGGTTAACGGCTTCTTCTGCCTGACCACCGTAGAACGATTTAATAATCGCTTTTTTATCAATTGCGTAGTTTAGAGCCTGGCGAACAAGCTTGTTGTCAAATGGTTTGCGGGTTACTGTAAAACCTAAATAACCAACATTCATAGATGGACGCTTGATAATTTGAAGATTGCTGTTCGCTTTGACAGTTGCTTCATCTGAGTTATTTAAACCGTCCATCACGTCGATTTCGCCATTTGATAACGCGTTAAGTCTTGCTGAGTTTTCTGGAATTACACGGAAAATAATTTTGTTTAACTTAGGTAAACCTTTTTGCCAATAGTCAGGATTTTTTTCAAGTGTAATTCGGTCATTTTGTTTCCATTCAACGAACTTGAATGGGCCTGTACCAACTGGATGTTCTCTAAACTTATCTCCGTATTTCTTAATGGCTGTTGGGCTACCAATTCCAAATGGAGACATCGCCAGGTTTTTAAGAAATGGAGCCTGAGGTCTTTTCAATATAAATTGTACTGTGTGATCATCAAGTGCTTTTATCTCTTTGATAACATGTCCAGCATCTTTCTTATAGCCACCAAACATCGTGTAGTAAGGGAATTTCTGATCATCACCATTCATCCAGCGATCAAAGTTGAAAACAACTGCATCCGCATTAAAATCAGTACCGTCTTGGAATTTTATGCCCTGACGAAGGTGAAAAGTATAGGCTAAACCATCTGGAGAAACATCCCACTTTTCAGCAAGTCCCGGGTGTAAGGTTGTATCCTGTTCACCATAATTCACAAGCGTTTCAAAAATGTTTTGTGTAACTTTAAAGGTTTCACCTTCAGTCGAGGTGATTGGGTCAAGTGATGTGGAATCACCTCCGCGCCCATAAATAAGTGTATCTTTTTTGCTGCCATTACTTGAATTTGAAGCGCTGTTGCTAGCAGTCTTGCTGGATTGATTGCTGCAGCCAACCAGGAACATACTTATAGCCAGTATGGCAATCAACAACCATTGAACTGTTTTCTTCATTTTAGCTTTTACCCCCATTTTTTAATGTTTTTTTATCAATAACGCGGCACATTACTCTTTAAACAAGTGACATGCCACATAATGACCATTCAAATTACGCTCCTCGGGTCTTGTTGTTTTACAGATATCCATGCATTGTGAACATCTGGTATGAAAGGCACATCCTGATGGCGGATTTGCCGGACTTGGCAGTTCACCTTGAATTAATGTTGTTTCCCTTTTTATATCAGGATCTGGAATTGGCACTGCAGAAAGAAGTGCCTGTGTATAAGGGTGCTTAGGATTTTCATATAGCTCTTCACTATCAGCTAACTCTATTAACCTACCTAAATACATAACTCCCACTCGATCGCTTATATGTCGGACTACGCCTAAATCATGAGCAATAAATATGTAAGTAAGCTGAAATTCTTTTTGAATGTCTTTCATTAAATTAAGTACCTGTGCTTGAATCGAAACATCAAGTGCTGACACGGGCTCATCAGCAATAATGAGTTTCGGTTTTGTCATCAAAGCTTTGGCAATTCCTATCCGTTGACGTTGACCGCCGCTGAATTGATGCGGATATCTTTTAGCATGATAGCTGCTTAACCCAACTACCTTGAGCATTTCTCTCACTTTCTTCTTGCGTTCTTCTTTTGTACCAATTCCATGAACAATTAAAGGTTCTTCAAGAATTTTCTCAACCGAATGGCGAGGATTTAGCGAAGCATATGGATCCTGAAACACCATTTGGATATCTCTGCGAATTTTTCTTAATTCAGATTTTGACATACTGGTAATATCTTTATCTTCAAATACAATTTTTCCTTCACTTGCTTCAATTAGTCGCATGAGCAGGCGGCCGGTTGTTGATTTACCGCAGCCGCTTTCTCCAACGATTCCTAATGTTTCTCCTTTTTTGACATAAAAAGAGACATCGTCAACCGCTTTGACTTCTCCTTTCTTACGATCAAAAACGCCTCCCGTAATCGGAAAATATTTTTTTAGCCCTGATACTTCAAGAAGTTGCTCCGACATTTACCTCACTCCTTTCATTCGATCCATGCAAGAAACATCGGACTTCATGCCCTTGCTTTTCTATTTTGTATAATTCCGGTAATTCCTCATGACAGTGTCCAAACGCGTTTTGACATCTTTCGGCAAACCGGCAACCGTTATGAATGGTTCCAGGTGTTGGGACACTACCTGGGATGCTGTATAGACGTTCCTTTTTTCCTCTTAAATCTGGAACAGATTTTAACAGTCCCATTGTATAAGGATGCTTAGGATTTTTTAGGATTGTTCGGACGTCACCTTCTTCGACAATTTGACCACAGTACATCACGATCACTCGCTCACAGATTTCAGCTACTACTCCTAAATCATGAGTAATAAAAATGATGGAAGTATTCGTTTTTTTGTTTAGTTCTTTCATTAATGCCAGGATCTGTGCTTGAATGGTTACATCGAGAGCAGTGGTAGGCTCATCCGCAATAAGTACCTTAGGATTACAAGCCATTGCCATTGCAATCATGACACGCTGTCTCATTCCACCTGAAAGCTGATGGGGATACTCTTGAATGATCCCCTCAGCTCTAGGGATTCCAACCAATTTTAATAATTCGATACTCCTGTCCTTTGCTTTTGCTTTTGATAGTTGTGTATGTAATCGAATGGCTTCTATTAATTGGTTACCAATGGTAAATAGAGGATTCAGCGATGTCATTGGTTCCTGAAAAATCATTGAAATCTGATTCCCGCGTATTTTTCTCCAATCATTTTCCGAATTTTTAGTTAAGTCTTTATTTGCGAAAATGATTTCTCCTTGCTCCACTTTACCTGGAGGAGAAGGAATGAGCCCCATGGCCGCTAAAGAGGTCACACTCTTTCCACTTCCGGACTCACCTACAATTCCTAAAATTTCTCCTTCTTTTAAGTCAAAACTGATCCCATCAACTGCCGGTACTAATTTTTTTCCAGACTGAAACGAAACCTTTAAGTCTCTTATTTGCAGAATAGGTTCTTTGCTCACGATAACACCTGCCTGATTGTCCTTTTATTTAACTATTATTTGTATTTTGACAAATCTTAATATACTGAATATTACGAATATTATTATATAAATCTAATATAAACTTGTCAAACTTTGTTTAAAAAGATGGCAAAAAAAATCTTATTTATCGCGTTAATACACTAAATCAGAAAAATTCAACCTTATCTATCCTTAGTTCATTTTTAAGCGCTTTATTTATCGGAAAATAATATTTAAGCAGTATATAATGCCCTGACAATGCTTATTGAACAAAAAGTCTGATTTTTGAAATGGACGAAAATTCTTCAATGTAATAAAGAGGTAATTATGTATGAATAAAGTATGATTTATACGGGTGACACCCTCGGGATGGGAACAGAAATCGCCAAGGTAGTCCTTTCGTCGGGTAATCAAGTTGTTGCTACCACAAATTCGTAAAGTGGTTATACTTGATGCTCCGATTGAAAAAGTATGGAAAGCTGTTTCATCAATTAGAAGGCATGCATGATAAAATGATTTGTATATTTCAAATAATCTAATAATTTTTTATAGTTTCCCTGTTCCTTTAATCAAAGCAAATAACTGTTGAAATAAAAATAAGCACTGTTTCAGTACCTATTTCCCATCAAATTGTTTATTTTATGGAATGTGTTTTTCCTTAACTCGATTTCTTTTAAAAAATTAACATTTGCCTTTTTCTTTTGTAGACTCAACCCTCATCTTGCCTTTTATTGATATATTCTCTCAAAAAACGATAGACTTACTTTTTTCATATTTCAGCCAGAACAGTCAATTGATTAATTTAAAGTAAGTCTCCTTCGTGTAACCGACAGCCCTTCACAATCTTTCTGCAAACTGGATGAAGACCATTTTGATAAGAGTGAAAAAAACACCTTCTTATGTTACCTTTTTACGAAGTATTTAAAATATATTTCGACATATTTGTCATAATATTTCTACACCACTTTACATATGTTTTCTTAATATTTATTTTCTGTATCGTCATTATTATTAAACTATATTATAGTAATATGAACTGAAAATCCCTGGTATGGAACAGGAACCTGCGGATTGTTGAAAGATGCTCTTCCCTTTCTTTACAATCCGTGGTTATCGGGCCATTTTAATACCGAAGTGACACGTACAGAATGACAGAAAGCGTTCTTTTTCTGATCAGTCTGTAGTGCTACCACCCGAAGCATATTTTAAAAGTTATTATAAAAACTCTTTAATTCTTTTAATTGAAAATAAAATGATCATATCAGCTACTTATTATAAAAGTGCTA
>PSRI01000180.1 GCA_003175935.1 Bacteroidota bacterium | reverse complement strand
AGTAGAATTTATTTTGAATCAATACAATAATAACGAATATTTTTGACTTCTGATTAATAGAACATTGCAAGAGAATGAATTATTGTGTTGTGGGTGATAGTTAATTTCGTTGCCCTGGCCGGGCCAACCAACCCTCGATACTGAAACGCAGTTACACGATTCCTGCAAGAGGTGAATCAATCAAAAGATCTGGATTTATGAATGTCAAAATCGATACCAAGGAAAAATTCCATGTCATAACGCTGAACGAACCTGTTTTAGCTGCTAATATGACAGAAGAATTGAAGCAGATTTTAACGAATTGCGCGCAAAGCTCTGTTAAAAATATCGTGTTAAATCTTGATAAGGTAGATCAGGTGGAACCAGAAATAGCGACTGTGCTGTTCAATGCTCAGCAAAAAGCTTATGAAGAAAATCATTCCTTTGTGATTTGTGGTCTCAGGCCTACTGTTGAAGAATTACTGGAAAAGGAAGAGATGCTGGACCTCATGAATATTACGCCCACTGAGAGTGAAGCCTGGGATATTGTACAAATGGAGGAAATAGAAAGGGAACTTTTTGAAGATGGATCAGAATAGCGGATTCGAAACCCGATGGATTTCATTAACAATTCAGACCATAATTTTTAGGAACTCAACTCAATTTTCGTGTTCGCTGTAACGATTCTGGGAAATAATTCAGCCCTGCCAATGCATGACAGACATCCGACTGCACAGGTAGTAACCCTGGATGAGCATATGTTCCTGGTAGATTGTGGTGAGGGAACCCAGATCCAGATGAACCGTTACAAGATCAGAAGAAGCCGTATCGAATATATTTTTATTTCGCATTTGCACGGGGACCATTATTTTGGACTTGCAGGATTACTTAACAGTTACGGATTGAATGGAAGGACCGAGGATTTATGGTTATTTGCCCCTGCTCAACTCCAGGAAATCCTGGAATTACAATTCCGGGTGTCGGATACAATTCTACCTTACAAAATACATTTTCGTGCTTTGGAAAATGAAGGATTACTGGTAGATGAAAAAAAACTTACAGTATCCTGCTTCAAAGTAACCCATCGTATTCCCACCTGGGGATTTTTATTTCGTGAAAAAGAAAAACCCAAAAAATTAGTTCCAGAAAAGTTGAGGGAATATTCCATCCCCGCTTCGTTTTATCACCATTTGAAAGAAGGTTCCAACTACACCATGCGCGACGGAACCGTAATTATGAATGAATGGGTGACGCAACCTGCAAATCCGCGAAGGTCGTATGCTTACTGTGCCGATACCATTTTTGATGAATCGATCAGTGAAAAAATTTTCGGGTCGGACCTGGTCTATCATGAGGCCACTTATCTTGATGACCTCAAGGAAAGGGCCGCAAGCAGGTTTCATTCTACATCGCGACAGGCCGCTACAATTGCATTAAAAGCACATGCTAAGAAATTATTAATTGGTCATTTCAGTAGTAAATACGAAGCGCTTGATGATTTTTTGACCGAAGCCTCCAGTGTTTTTCAGAATGTTGAACTTGCGATGGAAGGGGTGACTTATACAATCTGACAAAAAACTTAATACACAATCTGCGCCCTGATTCTGGCAAACTGTCGTACCTTAACAGTCCCCCAGCCCCGCCGTATTATTTCAAATCTTAAAAGTTCGAGTATGAAAAAATCACAACTTCGAATGCTTTTTGCATTTAGCTGGCTGATCATTTCTTCTTTTTTGATCTATTCATGCAAAAGCAAGCCAAAGGACAGCGATCTTCAGACTGCTATTGAATCGAAAATCAATTCCAATCCCGACCTCAGTGGGGCTTCTGTTTCTGTGAAGGATCAGGTTGCAACGCTTACAGGTGAATTGAAAACAGATGCTGCAAAATCTTCTGCAGAATCCACAGCCCAATCTGTTGAAGGTGTAAAGCAGGTCATCAACAACATTACGGTTGCAACTCCGGCACCGGCACCCGCGCCAGTTGTTGTTGCAGCCGATGATCCGCTCACTAAAGGGGTCAATGATGCAATTAAAGATTATCCTACTGTAAAAGCTACAGTTCAGGACGGAGTTGTAACACTTACCGGGGAAATCAAGAAAGCAAATCTTACCAAACTGATGCAATCTCTGCACACGTTGAAGCCGAAGAAAATTGAAAATAAACTCACTGTAAAATAATGGAGGGCAAATTTTATGGGACTTCAAGATAAATACAAACCGCTTGTTGACAGTGCCAATGCTTCCGGAGTAAAAAATTTACAGGTTAGGGAGCAGGACAATGTTTTATATATAGATGGAGAAGCTCCGAGTGGAGCAGTGAAAGATCAGCTCTGGGCAACATACGATCAAATTGATCCCGATTATCGTTCTGCCGATCTTGTGATGAATATTAATGTTTCCAATATGGTAGCCGGAGCGAAGGCAAAAGTGACCACACAGACTTCCAATTTGAATATCAGGAAAGGCCCTGGTACCGACCAACCTATTGTGGGCAAAGCAGCGCACAATGAAATTGTGACGCTTGTTAGCAAAAGCAACGACCAGTGGTGGTTAATAAGAACCGATGGCGGTGCCGAAGGCTATGTGTACGCACAATATCTTAGCGTTCAGTAAGGCCTCACGCAAAAACGCGGAGTTGCGCAAAGTCGCATAATGGCGTCTTAGCGGACCTTGGCGTCTTTGCGTGAGATCTAATGAGTTTGAAGGGAAGGTTTGAGTTCCCGGGCGATATAGGTTTTGATTTTGGCAGAGATAGCGTCACTGAGAGGAACGAGCGGCAGGCGAAGCACATTTTCAATGACTCCCATTTGGGCCAGGAATGCTTTTACTCCTGCAGGATTGTTTTCTACAAAAAGTAAGTCGTAGGCTTCAATCATGGTATCATTGAGTGCTTTGGCTTCCTTGCATTTTTCCTGAAGGCCCAATCTTACCATTTCGGTGAAACGCGCAGGCATGCAGTTCGCGATAACGGAAATAACTCCATCCATTCCACAGGCAAGTTGTGGAAAGGTGAGTGCGTCATCTCCACTAACAACCAAAAAATCCTCGGGGCGATCTTTGAGAATGGCTATGCACTGTGCCATATCACCTGCTGCTTCTTTAATGCCTGCGATATTAGGCACTTCATTCGCCAATCGCAGAACGGTGGAAGCATTTACATTACGGCCGGTACGACCCGGAACATTATATAATAAAATTGGTTTTGGAGATGCTTTCGCCAATTCTTTATAATGAGCGTACAATCCTTCCTGCGAAGGTTTGCTATAGTAAGGACTGGCGCTTAAAACTGCAATAGATTTATCAAGCGGAAAAGTTTCAAGATCCCTGATGAGATCTGCAGTATTATTTCCACCAATTCCAACGACCACGGGAACTCTTCCGTTCACGTGTTCGTAAGTGAATTTGATGATGGATTTCTTTTCCTCTTTATTGAGTGTTGGTGATTCACCTGTAGTACCCAATGTTACTACATAGTCTACACCGTTATTAATTACCAGGTCAATAACTCTTCCCAAAGCGGGATAATCAATTTCGAAATTTGATTTGAATGGCGTGATCAATGCAACCCCGGTTCCACCCAATTCTGATATCAGCGACATGCTATTTTGGTTAAAATTTTTTAGAAATAATTATTTAATCAATCCACTTCTTCCCAGAATCCCATCTTACTAAACTTCTCAATACGCTGTTTTATTCTTTCCTCTGCAGGGATTGCTTTTAATTCGGCAATGACCGGCAAAAGATGGGTTTTTAATATTTGTGCTGCTTCGTCGTAGTTCCAGTGCGCCCCGCCTTGTGGCTCGGGTATTACACCATCAACCAGTCCGAATTTCAGCATGTGCTCTGGTGTTAATCTCAATTCTTCAGCTGCTTTTTCTTTCATATCCCAGCTTCTCCATAATATAGAACTGCAACTTTCGGGCGAGATAACTGTATACCATGTGTTTTCCATCATCAGTACTTTATCTCCCACTCCTATTCCCAAAGCTCCACCGCTCGCACCTTCGCCAATGATAACGCAGATTACCGGAACTTTGAGGCGAATCATTTCATAAATATTTCTTGCAATGGCTTCACCCTGACCTCTTTCTTCCGCTTCAATTCCAGGATAGGCACCGGGTGTATCTATCAGTGTAACGATGGGTTTATTGAATTTTTCTGCAAGTTTCATTAGTCGCAAAGCTTTGCGATAACCTTCAGGATTTGCCATTCCAAAATTGCGAAGTGTGCGCATTTTGGTATTGATGCCTTTTTGCTGACCAATGAGCATTACGGTTTGTCCGTCCATTTGAGCAAATCCCCCAATCATCGCTTTATCATCCTTCACGTGACGGTCACCATGCAATTCTACAAAGCCCTGTGTCATTCTTTTAATGTACGACATGGTATAGGGTCTGTCGGGATGCCTGCTCAACTGAACTTTTTGCCAGGGAGTAAGATGCTGGGTAATTTCTCTCCGTTTATCTATAATGGAAGTTTCGAGCTGCTGAATAGCATTAGAATAGTCGACCTTCTTGTTCTTCTCGGCCATTTGCCTGAGTTGTTCAACCTGGTCGTACAATTCTTTAATGGGTTTCTCAAAGTCCAGGAATTGTCTTTGTTTGATATCAGACATGTTTAAATAAATTGATTTGCAAGCAGCAAATTTATGATATAAAAGATAAACCGCTTTACCGGGTATTCTCCAGTAAAATTATAGAATGATAATATAAAAAAATGTAATAAATCTCGTTAGAAAAGAATTCCCCCAAATTGAATAAATCTGCAACCCTTCTTAATGACTAACCGGCGAATTTCTGCCATTCACCCTAAAAATTTCCCTTTCTCACCTATCCGAAGTTTGATTGATGAAGAACCATTATTAATATTGCCCGTCAATTCACAAACACCATCACCAATTAATTTCAATGCAAGATTCAAACGGGGGCCATATTCTCGAAGTTTCTGGCCTTAATATCTACTACGGAAATTTTCAGGCGGTTAAAAACGTAAGTTTTTTCGTTAGACCTGGAGAAATATTTGGATTGCTTGGTCCGAATGGCGCGGGTAAAACCAGTACCCTAAGTGCAATTGAAGGATTGATCAGGCAGCAGTCGGGCAAAATTGTAGTAACGGGACACGATAGCCGAGAAAAACCTTTGCATGCTCGCGCTGCTATGGGAGTGCAATTGCAGGCTACAAGTTTTCAATCGGAATTAACTGTTGCAGAAATTCTTCAACTCTTCGCTGGAATTTATGGAGTCACGCTCACACATGATCAACTGATAAAAATTCTGAAAGAAATTAACCTGGAAGATGCTGAAGGAAAAAAATTCGGACAGCTTAGCGGTGGTCAGCAGCAACGCGTTTCATTAGTGATTGCCACTATTCATGAACCTCAATTATTATTATTGGATGAACCGACAACGGGGTTGGATCCGCAATCGAGAAGAAAACTTTGGGAAAGAATAGAGGCAATTCGGGAAAAGGGTCATGGCATTCTATTAACAACACATTCAATGGAAGAGGCCGAAGCAGTTTGCGACAGAATTGGAATTATAGATCACGGAAGAATTATTACGGTTGATACTCCACAATCTTTAATTGAAAGGCATCGCAACGATCCTGAAGTTATTGCTGTTTCAAGAAAAGGAAAAGTCACACTGGAAGACGTTTTTATTGCACTCACAGGTCGGGAAATCCGCGCATAAATTTTAATCATGGAAACCAATATACCAAAAACATCTGCTGTACTTAGTTCGTTGATTCGGGCCGACTTTACTACTCAATGGCGCAATCGAAGGTCCTTTATATTGATTTTGATTGTGCCTGTTATTATCCTGATTTCCTGGAAAGGAATTATAGACAAACTCGGCGGTGCATTTGCCCTCAGCAATAGCATAACTATTGGACTGGTTGCAATAGGATTGATGGGGTATTCGAATTCGATTGCCCGTGACCGTGAGAAAGGAATTTTTCAAAGGCTACGTGTTGCACCGGTACCTTCCTGGAGTATTATGGCAAGCAGATTGCTCGTTCAATTAGGGATGATATTGATGGTCACTCTGGCAGTTTTCCTGGGCGGATATTATTTTGATAAGATTTCACTTAGCCCTTCGGGTTATATCCTTGCTTTCTTCGCAGCATTATGTGGTGGGGCAGTGTACTTAAGCCT
>PSRI01000172.1 GCA_003175935.1 Bacteroidota bacterium | reverse complement strand
ACGCATCCTTTTGCCGCGTTGGAAACAGATTTCGCGTACTTATATAGAATACCTTTTTTAGCTTTTAATTCAGGTTGCTTCCAACCTTTTTTTCTCGATGCAATTGTTGCTTCATCTACTTTAAGAGTGATTGTTCTGTTTGAAGCATCGATTTCTATTACATCATCATCGGATACAAATCCAATCAATCCTCCTTCGTAAGCTTCGGGAGTTATATGTCCTACTACAAATCCATGAGTTCCTCCACTGAATCTTCCATCGGTAATTAAGGCAACAGATTTTCCTAGTCCGGCACCAATAATTGCAGATGTTGGTTTCAGCATTTCCGGCATACCAGGTGCGCCTTTTGGTCCTACATTTCTAATTACAACAACATCACCACTGCGAACTCTTCCACTTTGAATTCCCGCAATCAATTCATGCTCTCCATCAAACACTCTTGCAGGTCCAACAAATTTTTCACCTTCCTTTCCGGTAATCTTTGCAACACTCCCTTCTTCAGCGAGGTTGCCATAAAGTATTTGGAGATGTCCAGTAGCTTTAAGCGGATGTTCGAGGGGGAAAATAATTTTTTGGGACTCAAAATCAAGATCAGGAACTGATTCAAGATTCTTTGCTATTGTTTCGCCGGTTACTGTAAGGCAATCAGAATGCAAGAGTCCTTTCTTCAACAAATATTTCATTACTGCAGGAACGCCGCCGATATTATGAAGATCTTCCATTAAATATTTTCCACTTGGCTTCAAATCGGCCAGCAATGGAATTTTATTGCTGACTGCCTGAAAATCATCCTGAGTCAAATCGAGATTTACACTTTTAGCCATTGCAATCAAATGCAGGACTGCATTTGTCGATCCACCCAGAACCATGATGACGGTGATTGCATTTTCAAAAGCCTTCCTCGTCATGATATCTGATGGTCTGATATTTTTTTCGAGCAATAATCTGATCGCTTTTCCCGCCTGCGCACATTCTTTTTGTTTTGCTTCACTCAACGCAGGATTAGAAGATGAGTAAGGCAAACTCATACCGAGCGCTTCAATGGCAGAGGCCATGGTGTTTGCCGTGTACATTCCACCACATGCACCAGCGCCCGGACAAGAATTCATTACGATCCCCTTAAAATCTTTTTCACTGAGTTGTCCGGCAATTTTTTGTCCCAATGCTTCAAAAGCAGAAATAATGTTTAAGTCCTGTCCCTTATAATGTCCGGGAGCAATGGTTCCTCCATAAATCATAATAGCCGGACGATTTAATCTTCCCATTGCCATTACAGATCCCGGCATATTCTTATCACAACCAGGAATAGCAATCAAACCATCATAGTATTGCGCTCCGCAAACTGTTTCAATTGAATCTGCAATAATATCCCTACTCACGAGTGAATAACGCATACCATCGGTGCCATTGCTTATTCCATCACTAACTCCAATTGTGTTAAATATCAAACCCACTAAATCATTATCCCACACACTTTGCTTTACTGTTTTGGCAAGGTCATTCAGGTGCATATTGCAGGTGTTACCATCATAACCCATACTCACAATGCCAACCTGGGCTTTTTGCAAATCTTCATCGGTGAGTCCGATGCCATAAAGCATAGCCTGTGCTGCAGGTTGTGTAGTATCCTGCGTAATTGTTTTCGAGTATCTGTTTAGTTCAGCCATTCTTTTTTGAATATGTTCCGTTTCGTAATTTTTTTATTGATTAAGCAAATTCTTCTTTGAATTCTTTTTCGGTTACTCTTGCCATGTATGCGTCCTGAATCAGTTTTCCTAATGATTCAGACCAGGGTTTTGGGAAAACCTGATCGTCGAGTGAATACCAACCTATAACTTCTGCAGCAGTGCCACAGAAGAAAGCAGCATCGGCGCTTTTTAATTCTTCGGATGTAAATAATTTTTCTTCAACAGGAATCTCCAAAGCCGCACAAATTTCAATTACTGTTGCCCTGGTGATTCCCGGTAGAATATTTCCCAGTGCCGGTGTATAGACCCTGCCATCTTTTTCAAAAAATATATTTGCTCCCGGTCCTTCTGCAACATATCCATTCATATCACTAAGCAAGGCTTCATCAAATCCTTTTGCTTTTGCTTCCTGACTGGCAAGTATTGAATTCACATAATGCCCTGTAGCCTTTGCATGAATTTTGAATCCTTTTGGATTGGGTCGCTGGAAAGATGAACTCATGATCCTTAATAATTTCTCACCGAGAAAAGGTGCCATTTCCCAAACTTCAATTACTATATGAGAAGTGGTGCTCGGACTGAAACTCATGTTTGCAGGAACATAAATCAGTGGACGTATATAGGCGTCCTGAAAATTATTTCGCGCAAGTACTTCGTAAGTGGCTTCAATGAGTTCAGCATTATTGAAATGGTAAGGAATATTCATTGCTGCAGCAGAATTCTTCAACCTTTCATAATGTTCTTCTGCCTTGAAAATTTTTGTAGCACCGGATTGCGTTTTATATGCACGAATACCTTCGAAAACGCCATAACCATAGTGAAGCGATTGACTGTATAAGTCAATGGTTGCTTCGGATGCTTTTACAAATTGTCCGTCGCGATACAGTATTGTATTTTCATTATAATATCCCATAACACAAACTTTAAAGGCTATAAAAAAAGAAACCCGCCTTTTGGAGGCGGGTCGCTTGTATTTGAATGATTTGATTTTTTATATACAATTTCCACCTCCATAAGCAGGAATAATAATGACCACCACAATAATAATTATTGCTACTCGGGTGAGAACATTATGTAATTGATGCCTGATCATGAATAAATGGATGTACTGCGAATATACTCCCGCCATTTATAAAAAACAAAGAACTTGTGGTTTTTCTTTAGATTATTGTCGACTTTCTCAGTTCGATATTAGCCTTATGAATTTCGCCAGGCGCCTTATTTCCAACATAATCGCAGATTAATTCGCCAATTGTAGTTGTGAAATAAAAGTTAACCGGATCGATATCTTTAGTTACGAAATTATTTTTGAGGGTCCACTCGACAGCTTCGCGCACCACGCTGGCTTCTTCGCGCATATCCAGGTACTCCAGAAGCATGGCTGATGAAAGTATTGATCCCAAAGGATTCGCGATGTCTTTGCCAGCGGCCTGAGGATAAGAACCATGAATGGGTTCAAAGAGTGCTGCTCCTTTTCCCACAGATGCAGAAGGCAACAATCCCAAACTTCCCGCAATGACACTTGCTTCATCACTAATGATATCTCCAAACATGTTTTCAGTGAGAATTACATCAAACTGTTTTGGATTTACAATGATTTGCATGGCTGCATTGTCGACAAACATGTAGTCTGTGGTCACATCATAATATTGGATTGCAAGTTCCCTTACAACCTTTCTCCAAAGACGAGAGGTCTCGAGAACGTTGGCTTTATCGACAAGGGTCAACCTCTTTTTTCTCTTCTGTGCATATTGAAAAGCCAGGTGTGCAATTCTTTCGATTTCTTCGCGACTGTATACACAATCATCACTGGCTACTGTTTGTTCAGCATTCAATTCTTTCTTTCCAAAATATATTCCACCGGTCAGTTCACGGAAAATTACAAAGTCAACACCATCAATATTTTTAGTTTTTAATGGTGACAGATGGTGAAGGGATGGATAAGTTGCAACAGGGCGAATATTTGCGTAGAGCTGAAGAGATTTTCTGAGTTTCAGCAATCCCTGCTCAGGCCGAACTTTTGCAGACGGATCATTATCATATTTTGGATGACCAATGGCGCCAAATAAAACGGCATCGCTGTTCAAACAAATTTCAATGGTTTCATCGGGGAGAGGGTTACCTGTTTTATCAATGGCATCGGCACCCATAAGGCAATAGGTGAAATTAAATTCGTGACCGAATTTTTGGGCAATCGCGTTCAATACGTTTACTGACTGCCGGGTAACTTCCGGTCCTATTCCATCTCCATTAATTACGGCAATGTTCTTTTGCATACTTTAGTTATTAGGGGGCAGGTACAAATTATATTGAATTAGCTTTTTCAAATAGTTCCACATCATCCTTAATGCTCAACAAATAATCTATATCATCATAGCCATTGAGCAAACAGGTTTTTTTATAAGGGTTGATTTCAAATTTTTCCTCTTCCATCATGCCTATAATGCGAATTGTCTGTTTTTCCAGGTTCACTTCGAGCTGTGTGGATGGATCTGCTTCAACTGCACTAAAGATTTTGTCAAGAAATGATTCTGAAACCAGGACTGGAAGCAGAAAATTATTCAGTGCATTGTTTTTGAAAATGTCTGCAAAAAAACTGCTCACTACCACATCAAATCCATAATCTTTAATAGCCCAGGCTGCGTGTTCGCGGCTTGATCCACATCCAAAATTTTTTCCTGCGACCAAAATGGTCCCTTTGTATTTGGGTTCATTGAGCACGAAATCTTTTTTGGGCTGATTCTCATCATCGTTGGAATATCTCCAGTCGCGAAACAAATTTTTTCCAAAGCCTTCCCTGCTGGTTGCTTTTAAAAATCGCGCTGGAATGATTTGATCGGTATCAACATTCTCCACGTTCAATGGAACCACGGTTGAGTTTACAGTATGAATAGTCTTTTTGCTCATTTGATTTCTTTAATAGTTCTAACCTTTCTTTTCTGTCAAATCAATTCTCTTATATCAGCAACCTCTCCAGTAATTGCAGCAGCAGCGGCAGTCAACGGACTGGCCAGTAAGGTCCTTGCATTGGGTCCCTGTCTGCCCTCAAAATTTCTGTTGGAGGTAGATATGCAATATTTACCTGCAGGTATTTTATCTTCATTCATGCCAAGGCACGCAGAACATCCCGGTTGACGAAGTTGAAATCCTGCTTCGGAGAAAATTTTATCGATTCCTTCTTCGATAGCCTGTTTTTCAACCTGCTTACTTCCAGGCACAATCCAAACTTCAACATCATCGGCTTTCTTTCTTCCTTTTACAAAGGATGCAACCATTCTTAAATCTTCGATTCTCGAATTAGTGCAGCTTCCAATGAAAACATAATCCACTTTCTTTCCTTTAAGAGCTGCACCAGGTTGAAGCCCCATGTAGCTTAAAGATTTTTCGAAAGAAGGTTTTTCTTTTTCTTCAACTTCATCTAAAGAAGGAATATGACCCGTCACACCAATTCCCATTCCGGGGTTAGTGCCATAAGTTATCATTGGTTCTATCTTAGCAGCGTCGATGAAAATTTCTTTATCAAATTGAGCATCGGCGTCTGAATAAAGAGTCTTCCATTCTTCTAGTTTCTTATCCCATTCTGCACCTTGTGGAGCAAATTTTCTTCCCTTTAGATAGTTGTATGTAATTTCATCTGGTGCAATGAATCCTCCTCTCGCTCCCATTTCAATACTCATATTACAAATGGTCATGCGCGATTCCATTGATAATGATCTTATAGCTGAACCGGCATACTCAACAAAATATCCTGTTGCACCACTTGCAGAAATTTGCGAAATGATATAGAGGATGATGTCTTTGGATACGACACCTTTATTCAATTGGCCCTCTACATTTATTCGCATTAATTTGGGCTTGGTTTGAAGCAAACATTGAGTAGCCATCACCATTTCCACTTCGCTGGTACCAATTCCAAATGCAATTGCACCAAAAGCTCCATGAGTTGAAGTGTGACTATCTCCGCAAACAATCGTCATTCCCGGTTGAGTAATTCCTAATTCAGGTCCGAT
>PSRI01000076.1 GCA_003175935.1 Bacteroidota bacterium | reverse complement strand
TACCAATTTATTTTCGCGCAAAGACGCCAAGACGCAAAGTCTTTTCTTACAAATTCGTTTGACACCTTGATATATTTCGGCAGCATCAAATATTCATAAATTATTTACAACTCTTTTAATTCCGTCTTTAATCAGTCCCTCCCCAAAATTTAGTAATAACCCCAATTTTAAGTCCGCCAACTTGAGGTAGGTCAACATTTGTTTATAATGGACAGGTGCTAGTTTATCTATAGACTTAATTTCAATAATGACTTTGTTTTCTACAATTAAGTCTGCCCGGAAACCAAGTTCTAATGCCACTCCTTCCCAAACAACTGGAATGGGAGACTGGCGCTTTATTTCGTATCTATGTTTTTGGACCAGCTCATATTCCAGAATCGTTTCATATACTGATTCGAATAATCCAGGTCCGAGCTTAGAGTGAATATTAAATGCAGTATCTACTATCACTCGAGAAATTTCGTTTTCCATCTTGAGAGTTTTATGTTTAAAAACTCCCATCATTGCCGATTCCCATAAAATTTCTCTTCTCACTTTGCGACTTCGCGCCTTTGCGAGAACCCTTCCTACTAATTTAATTAATCAAATAACAAACTCCGTCCATTTTTTGTCGGACTTCGCAGAGGCTACCACGTTATCAATAAATGCCATTCCCCGGATGCCTTCGTCTACCTGAGGGTAATCGAGTGCTTCCGGACTGGCTTTGGTCCCATCGATTTTTGCAGAGAGGGTCAATGCAAAATTTCTGTAGATATTTCCAAATGCTTCGAGATAACCTTCGGGGTGGCCACCCGGAGTGCGACAATTTTTTACTGCGAAGCTGCTGAGGCGATCGCCGTAATTTCCTCCCGCGCGCAGAATTTGAGCGGGTTGGTCCTGCCATTTCACCAGCAGGGTATTGGGCTCCTGTTGTGCCCATTCAATACCACCTTTCTCGCCGTAAATTCTAATTTTCAAAGCATTTTCTTCTCCTGCAGCAACCTGCGAAGCCATCAACACGCCGGCAGCACCGTTGTCATATTTCAGTAGCACATTTCCATCATCATCCAATAATCTTCCTTCAACCATAACATTGAGATCAGCGCAGAGATGTGTGATTTTATGTCCGGTAATATATTCAGAAAGATGCGCAGCATGAGTGCCGATATCACCCATACATCCGCTCTTACCACTTTTCTTTGGGTCTGTTCTCCAGGCGGCCTGAGCGTTTCCTTCTCTTTCGGTGAGTTTACTTAACCAGCCCTGGGGATATTCCACCCATACTTTCCTGATTTTTCCAAATGCACCTCCCTGAACCATTGCCCTGGCCTGTTTCACCATTGGATAACCTGAATATGTATGTGTGAGGCAAAGCAATAATCCCGTGTCGGCTAATTTTTTCTTGAGCTGTTTAGCTTCATCCAAAGTGAAGGTGATTGGTTTTTCAATCACAACGTTGAATCCGTTTTCAAGCGCCATCATTGCCGGAGCAAAGTGAGCGAAGTTGGGCGTAACGATTGTTACAAAATCCATTTTCTTATCGGCCGGCAGTTTACTTTCTTTAGTAATCATCTCTTCAAAGGTGAGATAGGTCCTGTCTTCCGCGAGAAATAAAGATTTTGCAGAATCTTTTGCGATCTCAGGATTTATACTGAGTGCACCGCAAACTAATTCTATTAGTCCGTCCATATTGGCAGCATGCCGGTGTATGGCACCGATGAAAGCATCTTTGCCTCCACCAACCATTCCCATTCGTAGTTTTCTGTTCATGGAAAATTTTTATTAGAAGAATTAAAAATCTAAGGGGCGATAAAAATAAAAAATTTACATTTATGAACATGATTTTTGATAAATAGAATTTTCGAAAACAGGTTTTTTATTTGTTTTCAGGAAATAATTGTAAAATTGACCTTTGAAAAATTTCCCTCCTGACGCATCAACAAAACCAACGATATGCAAACCAATATTAGCCGTAACCAATTATTCTGGGCAAGCTGTTTAGCTCTTCTCGTAACATCTCTTTCTTTTGGTATTAGAGCCGGGATTTTAGGAAGATTAGGCGTTCAATTTAATTTGAATGCTTCGCAACTTGCAACTATTGCTGCTACTGCATTCTGGGGATTTCCACTCGCGATTGTTGTTGGAGGAATGATAGTAGATGCAATTGGAATGAAAAAATTGCTGATGATGGCCTTCATTTTTCACCTGGCTGGTATTCTGCTTACAATATTTGCAAGTGGATTTTGGACTTTATTTCTATCAACACTACTCATCGGAATAGCAAACGGAACAGTTGAAGCTGCATGTAATCCTTTAATTGCCGCAATTTATCCAGATAACAAAACCACTAAACTTAACCACTTTCACTTATGGTTCCCAGGCGGAATTGTTATTGGTACTTTATTAGTTTTTGCGTTCGACAAAATTGGTTTGGGCTGGCAGGTGCAAGTTGGAACCATGATTATTCCAACTTTGCTTTACGGATATTTATTTTCTAAACTCCAATTTCCCGTTACCGAAAGAGTCGCCAAAGGTGTTAGCACGGGTGAAATGTATAAAGCACTGTTGAATCCACTTTTCTTAATAATGATTATTCTAATGTTCGGGACTGCAATCACAGAATTATTTACCGGACAGTGGATCGATGTTTTGTTGAAGAATGTTTCAGATAATGCAATCCTTCTTTTAACAGTCGAAACAGGTGTAATGGTATTGGGCAGGGGACTTGCTGAACCTGTCGTACATAAGCTATCCCCTCCCGGTGTGCTTGTTATTTCTGCCATTCTTTCTGCCTTAGGAATTTATTTATTGGGACACACTACCGGCAACATGTTGTTTGTTGGTGCCCTCATATTTGGAATGGGTGTTTGTTATTTCTGGCCCACTATGCTTGGATTTGTTTCAGAAAATCTTCCCAAAACCGGTGCTGTTGGAATGAATTTAATGGGAGGAGCCGGGATGTTTGCGGTATCGGTGTACATGATGTTTATGGGAGGCTATTATGACAAACTGCTTGTAAAAAAATTACCCGAGGGCGCTGATTTGAAAGTATATCAGGAAGCACCTGCAAATTCAGAAATGGCTAATGCATTGTCTGAAGCCAAGAAAGCCGCAGGTCCTGAAATTCTAAATACAACTTTAATAATACCGATAATATTATCTGTGGCTTTTATTTGCCTGTTTTTCTACATGAGAGGCAGGAAAAAAACTCAACTGACTATGCAACCTGCCGCAGGAGCTTAATCTTTGTGCAAAATTTCACATCTTATAATAACACGAAACGAATTATTTATTCAAACATTCAGTAACTTTTAGCCTCAATTTTTTGCCATGCCCTCAAAACAACCAAGAAGAAGCGCTATCAAGAACCTTGTAATGGGGTCACTCGCAATGGGCGCCATACCTGCACTGGGCTCTCCAACCGAAAAAAATAAAAAAGAAGAAGAGCAGTATCGCATGAAAGGAAATATCAACCATTCATTTTGCCGATGGTGTTACGGCGGTATTCCAATGGAAGACCTTTGCGCTGCAGCAAAAAAAATGAATATACCCGCCATCGATCTCGTTGGACCTAAAGATTGGCCCATGTTGCAGAAATACGGACTCTATTCTTCCATGTGCAATGGCGCTGAATTAAACCTGGTTGATGGCTGGAACCATAAAGAATTTCATTCTCAACTCATAAAGAATTATTCCGACATGATTGAACTCGCGAAAAAAGCGGGTTACAAAAATATCATCTGCTTCAGCGGTAGTCGCCGCGGACTCGATGATGAAACCGGTTGGCAAAATTGTACCGAAGGTCTCAAACAAATCATGAGCCTCGCCGAAAAAAATGAAATCTTTATTGTTATGGAACTTCTCAACAGTAAAGTGGATCATAAGGATTATCAGTGCGACAAAACAGCCTGGGGCGTTGAGCTTGTGAAAAGAGTAGGCTCACCTAATTTCAAATTGCTGTATGACATCTATCATATGCAAATTGATGAAGGTGATGTGATACGCACCATCAGAGATAATTTTCAGTACATAGCACATTATCATACAGGAGGTGTTCCGGGACGTCATGAAATAAATGAATCTCAGGAACTCTATTATCCGGCTATTATGCAGGCCATTGTGGATTTGGGATATAAAGGATATGTAGCACAGGAATTCATTCCTACTGCAAAAGATCCTGCAGGACAATTAGCGGCACTGCAAAGTGGTGTGCGCATCTGTGATGTGTGATCCGGAATTTTCTATATATGATAAATGGTAGGCAGGAATTGAAGAGGATTTGGTAATATGCGAAAAGACGAGCTCGAAGATTTTACCACTAGATGAGGTTGTTATCCCAGGGGAAAATTACTTCCTGGAACATGAGAAGAAAGAATATTGCCCTCTTGCATTTAGTTTAACCAGATGCATGATATTTCTGATTATGATTCCGTTTCCCGCTTAAGTCCTCAATGCGGTACTACTCGCTGCTTCGGAATATTTTGGATTTGTCCACTTACAGACGACCAACTGGCTAACCATAACAGCAAACAAATAATCTAGTAATTCATCAAACTATTTAATCGAAACGACTATGCCCGAAAATGTTTTTGACGCCATCGTTATTGGCTCAGGTATCAGCGGAGGTTGGGCCGCAAAAGAACTGACCGAAAAAGGTTTGAAAACAATTATGCTCGAACGTGGTAGGAATATTGAACACATTCGTGATTATACCAATGCCACAAAAGATCCCTGGGAATTCCCACACCGCGGCGGAAGAACTCAGGAAATGATCAAAGATTACCCCGTTTTGAAAAGAGATTATCCCCTTAGCGAAACAAACCTCGATTATTGGGTGAATGAAAAGGAAAGTCCGTATACAGAAATAAAACGCTTCGACTGGTTTCGCGGGTACCATGTTGGTGGCAGATCATTAATGTGGGGAAGACAAAGCTATCGCTGGAGTGATCTGGATTTTGAAGCAAACGCAAAAGATGGCCATGGTGTTGATTGGCCTATTCGTTATAAAGACATCGCTCCGTGGTATGACCACGTGGAAAAATTCGCAGGTATCAGCGGATCTAAAGAAGGGTTGCCTCAATTGCCCGACGGACAATTTCTTCCTCCCATGGATATGACCTGCGTTGAAAAAGATGTTGCAGCCAGAATTAAAGAGCATTATAAAGGTCAGCGTGCGATGATCATTGGTCGTACGGCAAACCTTACTAAAGCAATTCCCGACCGAACCCCATGTCAGTTTAGAAATAAATGCGCACTCGGATGCCCTTTTGGTGGATACTTCAGCACACAATCATCTACGCTGCCGGCTGCAAGAAAAACAGGAAATCTCACCGTTAGACCCTGGTCCATCGTTACAAAAATTCTTTATGATAAAGACACTAAAAAAGCTTCCGGTGTTGAAGTGCTGGATGCTCAAAACAACCAGACCTATGTATACAAAGCAAAAATTATTTTCCTTAACGCATCTACATTAAATTCTGCATGGATTCTCATGAATTCGGCAACAGATATATGGCCTGATGGATTAGGTAGTAGCAGTGGTGAATTGGGTCATAACCTGATGGATCACCATCTTGGAATTGGAGCAGGGGGAACCGTTGAAGGATATGAAGACAAATACTATTACGGCAGACGTGCTAACGGTATTTATATTCCAAGGTATAGAAACTTGAATGGAGAAAAGCGGGATTATGTTCGCGGATTCGGTTACCAGGGATCTGGTTCTCGCCAGGGATGGAGCCGCAATGTAGCAGAATTAAATATCGGTGCTGATTTAAAAGAAGCTCTTACTGAACCCGGCACCTGGTCAATGGGTATGGGTGGATTTGGAGAAATACTTCCGTATCACGACAACAAAGTCACTCTCGATAAATCCAGAAAAGATAAATGGGGACTCAATATTCTGGCCATCGATTGCGAGTTGAAAGAAAATGAATTAAAGATGCGCAAAGACATGCTTGCCGATGCTATCGAAATGCTTGAGGCCGCAGGAGTAAAAAACGTGAAAGGTCGCGATGGAGATGGTACTCCGGGTAGAGGAATTCATGAAATGGGAACAGCTCGTATGGGTAAGGATCCAAAAACATCGGTGCTCAATAAATGGAACCAGGTTTGGGATGCACCCAATGTATTTGTAACAGACGGATCATTTATGACTTCTGCAAGTTGCGTGAATCCTTCTCTTACTTATATGGCCATGACTGCAAGAGCAGTTGATTACGCAGTAAGTGAATTGAAAAAGAAAAATCTGTAAAAAATATTTTATTACATGCCAAGCGATTCGACCCTTGCAAATATTAACGGCAAAGGAAAAGATCAAAACACTTTTGACGCCATAGTTATCGGCTCAGGAATGAGCGGTGGATGGGCAGCAAAAGAACTCTGCGACCACGGTTTAAAAACTTTGGTATTAGAGCGTGGAAGAGATGTGCGTCATTTAAAAGATTATCCTACGGCTACAAAAAATCCCTGGGATTTTCCGCACCGGTTAAATATGCCATTAGGTGATCTGAATGAAAATCCAATTACTGCGCGTTGTTATGCTTATTCGGAGGCAACGCAACATTTTTTTATAAAAGATAAGGACCATCCTTACGTACAGGAAAAGCCATTCGACTGGATAAGGGGTTACCAGGTTGGAGGAAAATCATTGTTATGGGCCAGAGCCACACAACGATGGAGCAAATTCGATTTCGAAGGCCCCGCACGCGATGGTTATGCAGTCGATTGGCCTATTCGGTATGAGGATCTTGCGCCATGGTATAGTCATGTTGAAATATTTGCAGGCATTAGTGGTAATAAAGATGGATTAGAAACCATGCCCGATGGAGAATTCCTTCCGCCATGGGAATTGAATTGCGTTGAGAAAGTAATTCAGGAAAGAATTAACGCAAAATATAAAGACAGGAAAGCAGTCATTGGAAGATGTGCTCATCTTACAGAGCCTAAGGAAATTCATCTTCAACAGGGAAGAGGAAAATGCCAGGCAAGATCAATGTGTGATCGCGGTTGTCCATTTGGAGGATATTTCAGTTCGAATTCTTCCACATTGCCCTGGGCAGAAAAGACCGGGAATCTAACACTTCGTCCGCACTCCGTGGTTCATTCAATCATTTATGATGATAAGAAGGGCAAGGCAGTTGGAGTAAGAATAATTGATGCACTCACCAAACAAACCACTGATTATTTCGCAAAAATAATTTTTGTAAATGCTGCCTGTCTGAATTCAAATTTGCTTTTGCTCAATTCAACATCCAGTCGTTTCCCTAATGGATTTGGTAACGACAATGGACTTTTAGGAAGATATGTTGCATTTCATAACTACCGCGGAACCGTAACAGGCATGATGGAAGGTTATGAGGACAAATATTATTTTGGCAGGAGACCAACATCTGCAACACTTCCAAATTTCAGAAACGTGTATAAACACGATATGGATTTTTTGAGAGGATATATGGTTCACTACAGTGCGGGAAGAGATATGGGCGGAAAAACAAACGAAGTATTAGGCGCAAAATTTAAAGATGATATTTCAGAACCGGGTCCATGGGGTGTATTTATGATGATGCAGGGTGAAACCATTCCTAAATATGAAAATCATTTGAGGTTGAGCAAAGACCTGAAAGATGAATGGGGAATTCCACAATTGATTACATCTGTTGGTTATGATGACAACGATGAAAAAATTTTAAAAGATTTCCATGAGCAGGCTGCTGAAATGCTTGAAGTGGGCGGCGTTAAATACATCCAGAAACATGATAGCAAGCAGGCGCCCGGACTCGATATTCACGAGATGGGAGGAGTGAGAATGGGAAAAGATCCAAAGACTTCTCTTCTCAACAAATGGAATCAGTTTCATAATTGCAATAATGTTTTTGTAACCGATGGTGCATGTATGACTTCAACGAGCACACAAAATCCATCACTAACATTTATGGCTATTACTGCAAGAGCTGCCAATCATGCTATCGAAGAATTGAAGAAGGGTAATATATAGAGTACTTAGTATTGAGTACTTAGTATTGAGTACTTAGTACTTAGACAAAGATTTGCCAAAATCAAACATTCAAAATCTAAAATCAATAATGCCTCAGGACACTTTACATACGAATAATAAAGCGGCAGCGCAAAATACATATGATGCTATTGTGATTGGTTCGGGAATCAGTGGTGGTTGGGCTGCAAAGGAACTTACTGAAAAGGGCCTTAAAACATTAATGCTGGAACGCGGAAGGCCTTTTGAGCATGTGAAAGATTATGTAAGCGCATCAAAAAATCCCTGGGAATTTGAACACAGAGGAAGAGCAACGCAGGAACAAAAACATAAGCGGCCAATAATATCAAGACCCTGGGCCATGTATGGAACAGCAGCAAATGAACCCATCATGGATTACTGGGCAAACGAAGAAGATTGTCCATATGTTGAAGTGAAACCATTTACCTGGTGGAGATCTTATCAAATGGGAGGTCGATCTATTTTATGGGGCAGACAGAGTTACCGGCTAAGCGATTTCGACTTTGAAGCGAATGCAAAAGACGGTATTGCTGTTGACTGGCCAATTCGATATAAAGAAATTGCTCCCTGGTATGATTACGTTGAAAAATTCGCAGGTATTAGCGGATCAAGAAATGGACTACAACATTTACCAGATGGAAATTATCTGCCACCAATGGATTTGAATTGTGTTGAGAAAGATGTGGCCGCAAGAATAAACAGTCAGTTTAAGAACAGGCATATGATCATTGGAAGAACTGCAAACCTTACAGCAGAAATTCCAAACAGAACCAAATGCCAGTTCAGAAACAGGTGTTGGGAAGGTTGTCCATTTGGCGGATACTTCAGCACACAATCTTCTACATTACCAGCAGCAGAAAAAACAGGCAGACTTACTGTTAGGCCTTATTCAATTGTAACAAAAATTATTTACGATAAAGATTCTAAAAAAGCAAAAGGTGTTGAAGTGCTGGATGCTGAAACAAACAAAACTTATGAATACTATTCGAAAATAGTTTTTGTAAATGCATCGGCATTAAACAGTGCATGGGTTTTGATGAACAGTGCAACAGATATTTGGCCGGAAGGATTAGGTAGCAGCAGTGGCGAACTGGGCCATAATGTAATGGACCACCATTACATGCTGGGTGCCCAGGGAGTGGTTGAAGGTTATGAAGACAAATATTATTACGGCAGACGCGCGAATGGATTTTACATCACCCGTTTCGCCAATTTATATGGAGATAAGAGAAACTTTTTGAGGGGATACGGATATCAGGGCGGTGCATCCAGACAAGGCTGGAGTCGCGATGTTGCAGAACTGAGTATTGGAGCAGATTTCAAGGAAGCGCTTACAGAACCCGGAGGATGGACAATTGGTGCTACTGGCTTTGGAGAAATTCTCCCTTACCACGAAAACAAAATTTCACTCGATAAAAATAAAAAAGATAAGTGGGGACTACCAGTTCTGGCAATGGATGCTGAATTGAAACAAAATGAACTGGAGATGAGAAAAGATATTGTGAAGGAACTGGTTGCAATGTTTGAAGCCGCAGGAGTGAAACAAATCACCACCTGGGATGATAAAAACTATGCAATCGGACAGGGCATTCATGAAATGGGAACGGCGAGAATGGGAAAAGATCCCAAAACATCCGTGCTCAATAAATGGAACCAGGTATGGGATGCAAAAAATGTTTTCTTAACTGATGGCGCATTTATGACTTCTGCTGCCTGTCAGAATCCTTCGCTTACCTATATGGCCATGACGGCGAGGGCTGCAGATTATGCAGTAAACGAATTGAAAAAAGGAACGCTTTAAAAATATTTTTTAAATTGTAAACAGTTAAATCTATCAATATGAACAGACGAGAGGCCCTTTCAACAGTTGCTCTTATCCTCGGTGGAACGATAGTGGGAGCAAATGCTTTCCTCGAAGGATGTACACCAGCCGACAAAAAAACTACACCTGAGGCCGGTGGTGCCATTACTTTCAGCAACGATGACATTGCTTATCTCGATGAAATTGCAGAGACCATCATTCCTGCTACCAGCACTCCGGGAGCAAAAGCAGCAAAGGTTGGAACATTCATGACCGTAATGGTTAAAGATTGTTATACCGATGATGATCAAAAAACATTCATGAATGGAATGAAGCAAATCAATGAAGAATCTAAAAAGAAATTTAACAAGACCTTCATGGAGGCTGATGCTAAACAAAGAACTGAACTTCTCACAGAATTAGATAAACAGACCAGGCAGTCAATGGCGAATGAAAAGCCTGGAGATCCAAAACCTTATTTCAGACTAATGAAGGAATTAACTCTTCTAGGTTATTTCACTTCTGAAGTGGGCGCAACACAGGCACTTAGATATGTTGCCGTTCCTGGAAGATACGAAGGTTGCATCCCGTATAAAAAAGGTGATAAAGCCTGGGCAACAGCCTAAGCTTCATTTCGAATACATAGTAGCAATTACCTCAAACAAAATCTTGACATGAAACAAAGCAGAAGAAGTTTCATCAAAGCCGGCGGTTTGCTGGCTTCTGGTGCGGCATTGGGTTCAATCGCATTAAAGTCTTTAGCAAAAGGAAGTTCATTTGATAATCTCTTTCATGATTCAGCAACCTTAAAAGAATTCGGTTTGCAACTTTATACTTTAAGAGCAGATCTTCCTAAAGATCCTAAAGCCGTTCTTAAGCAGGTCTCTGAATTTGGTTACAAACAACTCGAAGGTTTCGAAGGCGGTAAAGGAATGTTTTGGGGAATGACTAACAAGGAATTCGACAGTTACGTTTCCAGCCTGGGAATGAAAATGATTTCAAGCCATTGCGATATCAACAAAGATTTCGACAGGAAGGCTGCAGAAGCTGCAGAGATCGGTATGAAGTATTTGATTTGCCCCTATGTAGGACCTCAAAAAACTGCCGACGATTACAAAAAGATTGCAGATAAATTCAATGAAAAAGGTGATATCTGTAAAAAGAATGGAATCAGATTTGGATACCATAATCACAACTACTCATTCAACAAATTGGGCGATGTGTACCCACAGGATATTTTCATGCAGAATACAAATCCCGATACAGTCGATTATGAAATGGATATTTACTGGGTTGTAGCTGCAGGGCAGGATCCAATTGAATGGTTGAATAAATATCCCAATCGCTGGCGTTTGTGTCATATCAAAGACAGACAAAAAGGTGCAGACCCCAAAAATTTTGATGCAAGCGTTGACCTTGGAACAGGCTCAATAGATTTTGCAAAGATTGTTAAGACAGCATCTTCAAAAGGAATGAAATATTATATTGTTGAGCAGGAAAAATATGAGGGTACAACTCCTCTTAAAAGTGCCGAAGCTGATGCGGCATACCTGAAAACATTCAAATATTAGAGCAACCAAAACTACAACAACTATAAGCTGCCCAAAAGGCAGCTTATTTTTTTCAAAAACTTTTATATCTTGAAAAGATCAATCCCTATAAATGGATAAGAAAAAATCAGAACTGCTTAAAATCTTCTCAGTCATTTTCTTCATTTTAGTTTCATTAAATATTTCAGCGCAGAATAAAGATGAAATTGCCATCCGCAATATTCTTGATGAACAAACACAAGCCTGGAATGATGGAAACCTGGAAAAATTCATGAAGGGTTATTGGAACAACGACTCACTCATGTTTATTGGAAGTGCCGGAATCATTTATGGCTATCAACAAACGCTCGAACGGTATAAACATACTTACTCTGATACAGCCAAAATGGGCAAACTGACTTTTCATATCATCACCGTGAAAAAACTTTCAGAGGAATATTATTATATAGTCGGACAATGGTTCCTAAAACGCTCAGTTGGAGATGTTGGCGGATATTATAATTTACTCTTTAGAAAAATTAAAGGAGAGTGGAAAATTATAGCAGATCACAGTAGTTGAAATTAGTTTGTGGCTTTTAGTTATAGTTTGTAGTTTAATGCTTCCAGTCTAAGTACTTTATACTAAGTACTCTTCGTCTATCTAAATCTTCTCAACATATGGCACTCATTATCCTGGGAATATTTGCTTTCATCACAAGCATTGCCCTAATCAGAGCTAAAGAACCTTTCAGCAGATTTGCAGGCACTGTAAGGTTTGTGGCATTTGGACTAATCATTTTGGGAATTCTTACTACATGCGTTAAACAAATTGACGCTGGCTATTGTGGCGTACAAACACTTTTCGGCAAAGTGCAGAATCAGATTCTAAATAGCGGCCTGAATATCATTAATCCCCTGGTTGATGTTAAAGACATTGACATAAGAACTCAAAACTACACCATGAGCGGTGTTCACGATGAAGGTGAAAAGGTAGGCGATGATGCAATCAGAGTTCTTTCAGCAGATGGTTTGGAGGTTACCATTGATCTTTCAGTTTTGTATCGGGTAATTCCTACTGAATCTCCGCGTCTGGTGAGAGAAACGGGACTGGATTACAGAGATAAAATTGTGAGGCCCATAACAAGAACACGCATTCGCGATAATGCTGTTTATTATGATGCAGTTTCATTGTATTCAACAAAGCGCGACGAATTTCAAAGTCGCATTTTTAAGGCTATTGAGGCAGATTTCAATAAAAGAGGTTTATTACTTGAAAATCTCCTGGTGAGAAATATTACACTTCCTGCTTCTGTTAAGGCTGCAATAGAACAAAAAATAAATGCAGAACAGGAAGCCCAAAAAATGCAATTCGTATTGCAAAAAGAGAAACAGGAAGCTGAAAGAAAAAGAGTAGAAGCGCAGGGAATTTCAGACTATCAAAGAATCATAAGCGAGAGTTTATCAGATAAACAACTTCAATATGAACAGATTAAAGCCATAAAAGAACTCGCAGGTTCCAGCAATTCAAAAATAATTGTGATGCCATCTAAAGGCAGTGTACCTCTAATACTCGACGGGAAGAATTAATACCGCCGTTGTTTCTGTCCTCAGGAAACACCATCCGAATTTTAATTGGCATCTACCATGAGCTCCTGAAGACAGTCGCTCGGTGGATGTTTATTGCTAATTGTAATACTTCAAGTCTAAGTACTCTATACTAAGTACTCAGTACTTTCATTTATTCCAAAGTTTGTATAAGTAATAAATTACTGCAGGCAGACTTATCAAAATCCAGGAATAAAAAATAATATTGAACAGATTGATATGATCGTATATGAATGCCCATTGCAGGTAAAGTCCGATCAAAACATTAAATATCAGCCAAAGCACCAATACTGAAATTCCTTTCAGAATCTTTACCAAAAATCGCTTCACTTCTGGTTCCATCGAACTGCTCATTGTGCAAATGAATTTTTCAGTAATTAAGGTACCAACAGATCTCTGAATGCAGTAGAGTCCCCATTAAAAACATCAAAATCCACGTGGTTTCCAATTCCACTCACCTTGCCCGTTTCATTATGCTGCCAGAAAATCCAGGATCTTTCTATTCGGGGTTTATGTGGTTGAAGGTAGTGGGCTACCCATAGAGGATATTCGTCAAACTCAATACCAAGATAGTGATCGTAAAAATCAACGTTAGTATAAATGATCGGTTTAATTTTGTAATGATCTTCAATACAGCAAAGCCACTCTTTAATTCTTCTTCTTAAATCACTGGGGCGAACTCCGTAAGTCTGTTCGATATCGAGTACAGGAGGCAGATCTCCTTTTTGCAATTCAACTGTAGAAATAAAATTATTGGCCTGAACTTTTCCGCTTTTAGTAGCCAGAAAAAAATGGTAGGCCCCTCTGATCATTCCTGCATCACGTGCTTTTTGCCAGTTGCGGTCAAATTGATCATCTACATTTCCTAAACCTTCAGTGGCTTTAATAAAAGCAAACCCCAACTTTACATTTTCCACTTGCATCGCTTCCACCGAGTTCCAATTAATGACGTCCTGGTGGTGTGAAACATCTATGCCATGTATTGTGTAGTCGAGAGGCATTGGAATACCAAAAGCAGAATACATCGCAAAATTTGTCTTGTATTCCATCCACCTTATGTAGCCGTAAATTCCAGCTGATGAGAGTAATAATAAACCCAACACCAGTCCGAGCGCCTCCCACCCGGTTAATTCTTTTCTTTTTTTAGCCATGTATGGGTTTATGGGGTACAAATATACCCATGAAAAACGCAGAAGGGAATTCTGAAATTGCACAGATGTGAGTAACATCTCCCGCGATAGTAAACAATATCAAATTCCTGACAAAAAACACAATAAGATTGTCGGGAAACTTATGATCTTACTGATTCGGCCTGCATATACATTTCCGCCCTTACCTGCTTCACGCGCTCATCTTCCAGATATTCATCAAAGCTCATGAGGCGATCGATAATACCATTTGGAGTAAGTTCTATCACGCGGTTCGCGACAGTTTGCATAAATGTATGGTCATGGGAAGTGAGAAGCACAACTCCTTTAAAACCTATCATGCTCTCGTTGAATGACTGAATACTTTCCAGGTCGAGGTGGTTTGTGGGTTCATCCAAAATAACCAGGTTGGGATTTTGAATCATCATTCTGCTCAGCATGCATCTAACCTTTTCGCCTCCACTTAATACACCCACTTTCTTTTGAGTTTCATCTCCACTAAATAACATCTTCCCCAAAAAACCACGCAGAAAAGGTTCGTCAACATCGGTAACTGTTGGTGGAACATATTGACGCAACCAATCCATTAAATTGATATTGGTTGTTTCAAAATATTTTGAATTGTCATTTGGCAGATAAGCTTTTGTGATTGTAGTTCCCCACTCGTATTTCCCACCATCAGCATTCATTTCACCATTGATGATTTGAAAGAAAGAAGTAAGTGCGAGATGGTCTTTCGCGAAAAATGCAATCTTATCGCCTTTGGAAACTGAGAAATTAATATCCCTGAAAAGCATTCTTCCGTCTTCAGCTCGCTTTGAAAGTTTTTCAACATTCAAAACCTGGTTTCCAACTTCACGATCCTGCTTGAAAATTATTCCGGGATATCGTCTGTTCGAAGGCTCGATATCTTCTATCACTAATTTCTCCAGGGCCTTCTTACGCGAGGTTGCCTGTTTTGATTTGGAAGCGTTTGCGCTGAATCGTGCAATAAATTCCAGAAGGTCTTTGCGCTTGTCTTCCATTTTCTTGTTCTTATCAGAAAGCTGACGGGCAGCAAGCTGACTACTCTCATACCAGAAAGTATAGTTACCAGTATAGATTTTTATTTTTTGTCTGTCAACATCCGCAACATGCGTACATACTGCATCAAGGAAGTGACGATCGTGGCTCACCACGATCACAATATTTTCATAATCGGCAAGAAAATTCTCCAGCCAACTTATAGTTTCCACATCAAGGTCATTCGTAGGCTCGTCGAGAATCAGAATATCGGGATTACCAAATAATGCCTGGGCCAACAACACACGAAGTTTGAAATTACCCGGAATGTCCTTCATCAGTGACTGGTGATAATCTTCCTTTACTCCCAACTCACCCAAAAGTGTACCTGCATCACTCTCTGCAGTATAACCTCCCATTTCTCCAAATTCAGCTTCCAGTTCTGCAGCTCGCATTCCATCAGCCTCGCTAAAATCTTCTTTGCTGTAAATCGATTCTCTTTCATGCATCACTTTCCAAAGAGGCTGGTGACCCATGAGAACTGTGTTAAGAACTGTGCTCTCGTCAAATTCAAAGTGGTTTTGTTTCAAAACCGCCATTCGTTCTCCGGGAGTAATGTCAATGGTGCCTTTGCTGGGATCAATTTCCCCAGATAGAATTTTAAGAAAAGTCGACTTTCCTGCTCCATTTGCACCAATCACGCCATAACAATTCCCCTTGCTGAAGCTTAGGTTCACTTCGTCAAACAAAACCCTTTTACCAAAAGATAAAGACACATGATTCACTGTGATCATAACTGCATCAATTTTTCAGGGCGCAAAAGTACGAAATCCTGCGTCTCTGGCCAATTGAAAATATGGTTCTTTCAGGCCTCGATTTCCCTGTAGAATTTCCACTTTTTTTAAAAATTTTTGCAATTATTCAGTCAATCGAATAAATGTTTAATTAACATTTTATAAATTGGCCTTCCTGCCAATGTAATTTCCATCTACAGAGGCCATAGATTGCAAAATGAACCAAAAATTTTAACGCCCGTAAACATGCGATTTATCAAAACCTTAACCAGTTGCCCCATATTAGCAACCACTTTGCTTTTAGTCCTCAACGCCTGTAACACCAAATCTCCGGCTCCGCAGGAAAAGCCATTGACAGAAGCTGAAAAACATATGCCTGAAAATGCCACGAAAGGCTTAAAAGTGGCCGATGGATTAGAAATCTCTCTGTTTGCGCATGAACCAATGTTGAGCAACCCAACAAATATTGATATTGATGAAAAGGGACGTGTTTGGGTCTGCGAAGCATTCAACTATCGCAATAAACTCAACCCACAAAATCCATATAGGAAAGAAGGAGACAGAATATTAATTCTGGAAGATACCGATGGAGATGGTAAGGCCGATAAACAAACTGTTTTTTACCAGGGAACAGATATTGATGCCGCATTGGGAATTTCTGTTCTGGGAAATAAAGTGATCGTATCAGTTAGTCCAAATGTTTTTGTATTCACCGATACCAATGGAGATGGTAAAGCCGACAGCAAAGAAATTTTGTTCACCGGAATTGGAGGGATTCAGCATGATCATGCGATCCATGCTTTCAATTTTGGACCAGACGGAAAATACTATTTCAATTTTGGGAACGCCGGCGACAGTATCGAAACAAAAGATGGAAAAGTAGTTCGTGATCCTGACGGAAATATTGTGAGAAATGACGGACATCCATATCGTCAGGGCATGGTTTTCAGATGTAATCCTGATGGCTCCGAATTTGAAGTACTTGCAAATAATTTCAGAAATAATTATGAAGTTGCTGAAGATTCATATGGAACGATGTGGCAGAGTGATAATGATGACGATGGTAATCGCGGCGTGAGAATAAATTATGTGATGCCTTATGGCAATTATGGATACACTGATGAAATGACCGGCGCTTCATGGAGCACAAGAAGAATTAATTTAGAGGATTCCATACCTTATCGCCACTGGCACCTTAATGATCCTGGTGTAGTTCCGAATTTATTGCAAACAGGCGCCGGATCTCCAACAGGAATTCTAATTTATGAAGGAGACCTGTTGCCGGAAATTTACCGTAACCAGATTATCCATGCAGATGCCGGACCAAATGTGGTTCGTTCCTATTCTGTGCAACCTAACGGTGCCGGATATACGGCGAAGATTAACAATATAGTTGAGGGAGTTAATGATAACTGGTTTCGCCCATCAGATGTTTGCATTGCTCCGGATGGATCTTTGTTCATTGCAGACTGGTATGATCCGGGAGTTGGCGGTCACCAGGTCGAAGACCTCAGCAGAGGTAGAGTATTTCGTGTAGCTCCCGCCGGTAGTAAATACACCGTTCCAAAAATTAATTTGAGCGACCCTGAAAATGCAGTAAAGGCTCTTCAAAGTCCAAACCTCTCGACGCGCTATTTGGCATTCACTAACCTGGAAGCTGGCGGAGATAAATCAGTTCCGGCATTAGAAAATTTGTATCACTCAACAAATTCCAGGATGCGTGCCAGAGCACTTTGGCTTCTTAGCAAAATTCCTTCCAGCAGAAATAAATATTTGTCTGATGCAATTAAGGACGCTGATGAAAATATTCGCATTACTGCGCTACGTGCAACCCTTGAATTGAAGCTGGATACTGTTGCTGCTGTAACAGCTTTAATTAATGATCCTTCAATAATTGTAAAAAGGGAAGCAGTATTAGCATTGCGTCATAATAAAAAACCAGAAGCTGCTCAACTTTGGGCGCAATTGGCCTCACAGTATGATGGAAAAGATCGTTGGTACCTGGAAGCACTTGGAATTGCAGCAGATGGCCAATGGTCTCAGTTCTTTGCTGCCTGGTTAGCA
>PSRI01000035.1 GCA_003175935.1 Bacteroidota bacterium | reverse complement strand
CTTAAATCCACAGTATTAATTCTGTTGAGAAATCGATCGAGAGTTACAACGGTCGAAAAATCCTTGTAATACAAAATCAATTTCAAAGGATTAGTAACATCCATTGTATAAAGAGTGCCATATCTTCTCACTTCATTAAAAACTGCCAGCGAATCACCCTCGGGATCAAGCTTTTTCAATTGATCTGTTGGAGTTATTATATATAGATTACCCAGGTTATCTGCAGTAAAAGTTTCTATTGTCGCATGATAAATCTGCTTTAGTTTAAACGCCGAATCCGTCTGTGCCTGAACAAAAAGCACCAGTGCCATGAATATGATAAGCCAGATTATGTTCTTCACGCTTTGTAATATTTCAGTTCAAGATAGTTGCCATCAAATACCGCATAACTATTATAACGAATCCAGTCGCCCAAATTGATATATCTGCTACCATTATTTAAAGGGAAATCAATGGGCAAATGCCGGTGGCCAAAGATGAAATAATCGAAATATTTATTTTGCAGGACCTCTTTGCTATATATAATAAGCCATTCTTTTTCCTCTCCAAGAAATTTTGCATCGTCTCCTCCGGTTGCCGCCCTGCTACTTTTACTGAAGTAGTGCGCAATACCCATACCCATTGCCGGCGGTAATAGTCCAAACAACCATTGACAAAATTTATTTCGAAAAATCTTCTTTAAAAATTTATATCCATGATCATCCGGCCCCAATCCATCGCCGTGACCTATCAGGAATTTTTTTCCATTGAATTCAAATTCCTTGGGTTCATGATAGACTGGAATATTAAGTTCAGTTTCAAAATACCCGCTCATCCACATATCATGGTTGCCCACAAAAAAATAAATCGGAATTCCCTCATCAACAATCTCAGCCATCTTTCCCAATATTCTTACAAAGCCTTTCGGCACAACTTTTCTGTATTCGTACCAAAAATCAAAAAGATCTCCAACGATGAAAATCGCAGCAGCATCGTTTTTTACCTCATTCAGGAATTGAACAACCAGCTTTTCTCTGTGCAGACTGGTTGCCCTGTCGGGAACGCCTAAATGAAAATCAGATAAAAAATAGATCTTTTGATTTGCGGGAATTTGCATCGGGTAAAAATAGGAAATAAATTTCGGCGTCAGTCCCGGGGGTTGTCCAGTAAAAATAGAAACACTTCTTTAGGACCATGTACTCCCACCACCAGGGTTTTTTCAATATCTGCAGTACGGCTCGGACCTGTCGCAAAAGTTATGGATGATGGTAGATTTCCCCTGTATTTATCCTTCATAAACTGTATGCCATCTTTTACATCGTAAACTAACTGGCTCATATAGGCGATGCATATATGTACAGGCGCATACACACTTGTAGTTCTGCCACTTTGTTGTCCTGTGCTCAATACGATCGAGCCGGTACGCGCTATCAAAACTTCACAGCTTGTTATGGCCGCATCAGAATCTGCGAGTTTTTTGGAAGAAAAATTATTAATTCCTAATTCGGACAATTTATTTTTCAATTCGTCTTCAACACAATAGACCTCTTTCCAGTTCATTTGCTGTATCAGTCCCGAAAGTTGAGCACTTAATTCCGATACATTAGCGCAGTAAACAAATTTTCCCTGGAGTTTGCTGAATTCTTCTGCAAACATTACTTCGAGATCATCTGTGGGTGCCTGAAAAACAGAATTATTTCCTTCACTTTGAGGAAAAGGCAAAGGCACCGGAGTGCTCAGTGCCTTTCTAACTTTTTTAAGAATATTTTCTTTTGCGGGAGATATTTTCATATTCTTCCTACTTATTTGGAATCACTTCTGCCGGTGGAACGCCTGCACTTATGCCGCCTTCCGTTCCATTTTGCGAAGCATGATGACCTTCCTGGTGATCATGAACCACATCCGCGGGCTTCTTTTCTTCAAATGGTCTTTTGCCAATTAATTGTTCCAGATCACTTTGGAAGAGAACTTCCCGTGTAAGTAATTGCTTCGCGATTACTTCAACCTGTTGTTTCTTTTCTTCTAAAAGCTTTTTAGTACGATTATAACCCTGTTCTATAAGTTTTCTTACTTCTTCATCTATAAGTTTGCCGGTTTCTTCGCTGAATGGTTTGGTAAAATAATTTTCCTGCTGGGGATCGTAGTAGCTGATATTTCCGATCTTTTCGTTCATTCCATAAATAGTAATCATGGAATAAGCAATCTTGGTTACCTGTTGCAAATCATTGCTGGCACCAGTCGAAATTTTTCCAAAGAATATTTCTTCACTGGCTCTTCCACCAAGTGTCATACAAATCTGATCCATCAATTGATCCGTATTGTATAAATACTGCTCCTTTGGAGTGTATTGAGCATACCCGAGAGCCGCAGTACCTCTTGGAACGATAGTAACTTTCAATAACGGATACGCATGCTCGAGGAACCATCCACAAACAGCATGTCCTGCTTCGTGATATGCGATGATTTCTTTTTCATCAGGAGAAATGATCTTATTCTTTTTCTCCAGGCCTCCAATCACACGATCAATCGCATCCTGAAAATCGTCCATTTCAACCTCTGTCTTTCCTTTTCTTGCTGCAATCAAAGCTGCTTCATTACAAACGTTTGCTATATCTGCTCCCGCAAAACCCGGCGTTTGTTCAGCTAGTTTGTGAACATCCAGCTTCACAGATTTTTTTATGGGTTTGAGATGCACGTAGAAAATCTCTTCACGACCTTTTACATCAGGTTTGTCGATTGTAATCTGGCGATCGAATCGACCGGGACGAAGCAATGCATTGTCCAAAACGTCAGGACGGTTGGTTGCAGCGAGAATAATAATTCCGCTATCGGTTCCAAATCCATCCATTTCCACGAGCAACTGATTCAAAGTATTTTCTCTTTCATCATTACTCATCATTACATTTTTTCCGCGGGCACGACCAATAGCATCAATCTCATCTATGAAAATGATACAGGGAGCTTTTTCGCGAGCCTGCTTGAACAGATCACGCACCCTGCTGGCACCCACACCCACAAACAATTCAACGAAATCTGATCCGCTCATGCTGAAGAAAGGCACCTGCGCTTCTCCCGCCATTGCCTTTGCGAGAAGCGTTTTACCGGTTCCTGGAGGGCCAACCAAAAGCGCACCTTTTGGAATCTTTCCACCCAGCGAAGTATATTTTTTGGGGTTTTTGAGAAAATCGACAATTTCCATCACTTCCTGCTTTGCTTCTTCCAGCCCGGCAACATCTGCGAAAGTGATACTTACTTTGGTTCCTTTTTCAAACAAAGTTGCTTTGGATTTTCCGATATTGAAAATCCCGCCGGGTCCACCGCCACCGCCAGGGCCCCCAACCTTGCGCATCATCAACACAAATAATAAAACGAACATCAACAGCGGGAAAATAATATTAAGGATCGGACCGAACCATTCAGGATCGCTCACAATTTTTACAGGAACTTCCCTGACTGTTGGATTTGCTTTATAAAATTCTGAAAGCGTTTTTTCAGTGTAAGTCTTTGCATCCGGTACCTCAAATTGAAATTGAGGGATATCAGACTTCGCGGCAAGACTCCATTTGTCGCCCAGGAGGTCACGGTATGTAGGTTTATAAAGACTGTCTTTTTTGATATAAACCCTAACGAGGTCTTTATTTCTTACAAGTTCCAGCTTATCCACGTCATTATTCGCGAGCATTTGCTGACGAAATACGAGGTCGGTGGTGATAGTCGCAGGCGAGCTGGTTCCTTTATAAATCTGGTAACCCACCAAAACAATCGCCACTATTCCATATACCCAATATATGCTGAATCTGGGGCCGCGCCGGGGTGTTTTATCATCTCCCTCGGGTCTTTTGTTGAAACCCGGCCTGCCTTGATCATTTTCCTGTGCCATATTACTTCTACACTTAGTATTTTAATATTAATAAAGATATAGCTCAATTTGTTGTGTTAAAAATCCGGCTGCAATTGATTTGAGCTTAATATCAAATGCTAACCGGTTCGGCCCAATAACTTAAGTTATTCGTCATGCTCCTCCAAATCACCATCACTCCACATTTCCTCGAGCTTATAGAATTTCCTGATATCGGGTTGAAATATATGAACAACAATATTTACGTAATCGATAAGTACCCACTGAAGTGCCTGGTGACCTTCATGGCGATAAGGCAATTCCCCACAAACCTTCTTTACTTCATCCTCAACAAAATTGGCAATGGCTTTTACCTGAACGTGCGAGGTAGCTTCGCAAATAATAAAGAAATCTGCAACTGCCTCATGAACCTTTCTCAGATCCAATGAAATAATGTTTTCGCCTTTCTTTTTCTGGATTGCGCCGATGATGGTCTTAAATAATTTGCTATTCCTCGTCAATTTGGCTACCTGTTTGGGACGGGTAGCTAAAGCCTGTAATGCTGCCAATACGATTCAGTTTTAGGTTTGTCCAGTTAACACTGGTCTTTGATATTTTTATTTTGGAGGGTCAGCTAATAAGTTCTCAATTCAACAAGTGGATTGTAGCGCTCTCGGATGCCCTGCTCTGCCCATTCTCCCCTTAATTCCTAACTTGCTCAAAAATAGGAATTAATTCTTTATCCTTAGATGCAATCGCTGAGTCAGACTCTTATAACTTTGCCAATTGTTGACAGTACCAACAACTATGCCATGGCCCAGGCCCATGCCCGATTGGCAAAGGAGGGGACAATCTATTTTGCCCTGGAACAAAATGCCGGAAAAGGTCAGAGAGGGAAAGTTTGGAAAACAGAACCCGGTTCAAACATAATTATCAGCCTGGTACTCCAACCAGAAATGATTTCGCCCTTATATAACTTTTTACTCAATGCAAGCATTGCACTTGCCTGCTCCGATTTCCTGAAATCTATTGCCGGCACCGATATAAAAATCAAATGGCCCAATGATCTCTATTGGCGTGACAGAAAGGCAGGGGGAATACTTATTGAAAATATAATCCATGGGAAAAAATGGTTATATGCTATCGTTGGCATAGGAATGAATATCAATCAAACCGAATTCGATCCCTCAATTCCAAATCCCGTTTCCATCAAACAAATCACCGGGAAAAACCATGATATTCCTTCTCTCATATTTCAGTTGGTTTCTAATATTGACAGCAGGTATTTCTCATTAAAAAATGGACAGACTTCAAAAATTCTGGATGAATACAACGGAGAACTTTTCAGAAAAAATGAGATAGTGAAACTTAAGAAAGCGGATAAATTATTTGAAGCAACAATTATGAATGTTTCATCTCAAGGTAAACTCCTGGTAGTTGCCGATGATTCTCAAATGGAATTTGATTTCGGAGAAGTGGAATGGGTCATCTAACCTATTCACCTTTTAATTCTTTCCAGGACTTTAAAATTTCCTCAGCATGATGCTTATTTCTGGGTCTTAAAAACATTTTTGTGATGACTCCTTTTTCATCAATTACAAATGTGGTGCGATAAAGACCCATGTATTCTCTTCCATACAATTTTTTCGGTCCCCATACTCCATATTTGTCAATGATTTTATGCTCCGGATCGGGAATAAGGATAAATGGTAGCGAATATTTGGCCTCGAATTTTTTGTGTGCTTTTGAACTATCCGGGCTCACACCCAAAACCTCAAATCCATTTTGTTTCAGTAGTGCGTAATTATCTCTTAGGTTGCAGGCCTGAATAGTGCAGGTTGGAGTGTCATCTTCAGGATAGAAATACAAAACGACTTTTTTACCCTTGAAATCACCCAGTTTAATCTTATTCCCGTTTTGGTCGCTGCCTGAAAACGCTGGAGCTTTATCGCCTTCTTTAAGTGTGATCACAAAAATTAAAATTGATTTTATCTCACAAAACTAAACCATTGCTCGCTTGAATTTCCAGCTTCATCTTCAACATGAATCTTGAGCTGATGTTTTCCTGGAGGGCACCTTTCGTCAAATTTGTAAATAAAACTCTTGCCCTTATCATTTGTAAATCGCAACCATTTCCCGTCCAATTCAGCCCTGAAATTTTTGTATTTCGAAAGATTATCCCGGACCGCTATCGTTATTCTGCCCAATCTTGCCAAATTAGCACCATTTTTCCAGCCAACTGGAGCAATCAGGGGCGGACTATCGTCCACGACCAAACGAAAACTTCCAAAATCTCTAAATTTTCCGAGTGCCCATCCATTTCTCCAAATTGCTTTTACCACTTCCATTCCGTTACCCGAAATTCTTTCCATTACTGTTCTATCCATTTGCTCTCCGCTCAAAGCCAAAGTTGGTTTTAATCTTACAACCAGGGTATCCTGAATTGGAATCGCAGTTGTACCGATAGTGTGGGTGGCAGAAATGATATCAGCGCCTGCGGTACTGCTTCTAACATAATTGATATGTGCCGAATCGTATAATCCTTTTTCCCCAATATAGAATTCACAATCATCGCCCGCATCTCCAATATTCATCATCAGGGGATAAAACATTTTGCCGGGATAAGTCCAGCCGGGAGTTGCAGGCAAAGAGTATTGAATTTTGAAACTCTGTTCGGAGCTGTTTCCATAAGCATCCTTAACAACAATCCGGATTTCATGAACAGAACCATCAGAAAGATCTACAACCCCGTCTCCCGCAGAAATTTTATAAATGCCGTTCAGGTATCCAGGCAATTCCGAAAGATGTTGCAGCCATGAGCCACCATTTGATCTTAGTTTATAGTCGATGTGTGCATTGATGTTCCTGGTATTTTCATAACTAATGTTATCCATGGTAAATCTCACCTGTTCCCTGCCATTGTCAAAGAGAATTCCTTCGTATAAACCGATTTGATTAGCTTCACCACTAAGTTTGTCGTGTGCATTAATTGCAAAACTAACCCTGCTGCTGTTG
>PSRI01000084.1 GCA_003175935.1 Bacteroidota bacterium | reverse complement strand
CCCATATTTTTAGGAATTGTACTGGTAACTACGGGTTGCTATAAAGACAAGGGACCAACTTATCAGCCCAATCTGATATTCAGGTTCAAGTTCGATAGCACACAGGCAAGGCTCAACAATATGGGCGAACCCTCGACGATGCCTCCGGGAAATGCTGGTCAAAGTCCGGTGTTTAATTCGATGAGTGCGCATTACATTGAGTTGTCACCAGACGAAAATACACCGCTTGGAAAAGGCACTATTGTTTACAGGGCACCAGAAACTACCGCGGGTGGAGATACTGCCATAGATTTTAGTCAGTCAATTTTTGCCACCAACAACGAAGTCTTTTACGCGATTCCTTTATCTAAAATTCAGCCCGGAGATTACCAGTGGGCAAGAATATCACTCGCCTATCAGAATTATAGTGTGCAATTTCATGTAGATACCGTTTTTGCTGCCGATACGATCAACCAGGATTTCACGGGAACTGTAGCATCTTTTATTGGTTTTAATACCTATCTCACTACCTACACAATTAAAACCGGGTCAATAACGGTAAACGGTAACCGAAAACAAGGGTACTGGGGATTTGAAACTGTTTTAACCGCTTCGGGATTTAGCCAGATGATTGATACTTCAGGTCAGGCTCCTGAGGGCGCAACAACGGTACCGAATCCAATCTTTGCCACTTCTCCAATTCCGCCAGGCTCATGTGTTGTTACAGCAGCGTTTGTTCCGGGAAAACTCACTATTACCGGTACCGAAACGAAGGATATCATTATTGAAATTTCGCTTTCAACCAACAAGAGTTTCGAATGGATTGATTTGGATGGAAACGGAATGTGGGATCCGCTCAAAGGGGAGCAGGTAGTTGATATGGGAATAAGGGGGATGATTCCGACGATTCAACAATAATAGGTTTCACGCCCCGCCGTCGTTTGGCTACGCTCAACTATGGCGGACGAAGAAAGACGCAAAGGATCGCCAAGGCGCGCTTATTCCGATGGCATGCCGTAGACGTTGATTAATTTGAGGAGAACTCCATTGGTCCAGCCAAAGCCATCCTGGCCCGGGTATTCGCCTCCACCGGCATCGAGGTGAGTATCTACAACATTATATTTCTCCATCAGTTTCCCGGTACGTTTGTAAACATTCACATTAAGTTTGATCCAACGGTGAGCAACGTTTCTCGCGTCTTCGGAAAAACCATAACGCTCGAGTCCCTGTATGGCCATCCATTGCAATGGCGCCCATCCATTCGGCGCATCCCATTGTTCTCCCGTTTTATACATTGTGGTAGACAATCCTCCGGGCTTCAGTAAATTATTTAGGACAATAGTTTTTGTTTGTGCCGCGCGATCTCTGTCAGCCAAAGAAAAAAACAGAGGATACATGGCTGCAAGAGTGATATTATCTTCAGATTTATTCAGTTTAAAATTATAATCCGCATAATATCCGGCTTTATCATTCCAACAATATTTCTCAATCGCTTTTCTTCTTTTTTCTGCCTTTAATTCATAGGCTGCAGCTTTTGTTGTGTTTTCAGAAGAGATTTTGATATTGTCGGATTTCATATTTTTATACGAGAGCGCCAACACCTTTTCCAGGTTATATAAAAGGCTGTTCAAATCAACAGCAATATAATCCGTTGTTTGAATAGTATTGATGCTGGCATCATCGGCAAACCAGCGACTGCTAAAATCTATTCCACTTTCAGCTCCTGCACGAAGGTGATGATACATTTCAATGATATCCCTCCCCGATTTTTGCGCAACTTCAAAATCTTCCCGATAGCTTTCCTGGCGCGGCGTTTCCATATCATCCCAGTAACGATTCAAAATAGTTCCGTCTGCAAGCTTTACAACTCTGCGATGAACCTCACCAGGTTTCAATTGATCAGCTCCTTCCATAAAGAACTGATATTCTTTTTCCAAAGCAGGCAAATAAGTGGTGTAAACTCCATCCCCTTTCACTTCGGCCAGTAGTTGAACCATGCATGCAAAAAATGGTGGTTGAGAGCGCCCCAGGTAATAGGTTCTAGCGCCATTGGGAATATGTCCGTAAGTGTTGATGAGATAAGCAAAATTTTTGATCATATTTTCAATCATCTCGTTCTCTCCACTCTCTTTCAGGCCTAACATTGTGAAATATGAATCCCAATAATAAATTTCACGAAATCTGCCACCCGGTACAATGTATGGATTAGGAAGAGCAAGCAATGAACTTCCTGCCACGGGTTTATCGGCAGGTCTTTTTAATACAGACCAGAGCTTCTTGATATGCATTGTTACATCTTCCGAAGCATCAGACTTGTAATCGCTATTTGGTGCCGCTGGTATTTCGAAATTATCTTCTATAAACTTCTTAAGATCAACTTCAGTTTTAGCCTTTTTGGCAGACTTTTTCATTTTCGCGTAATCGGCGACGATAGCTTTTGGATCACGTTTAGGAACACAATCCACAAAAGTTTTCCCGTCTGGAAATACTTTATTCATTTGTACGTCCACAAACAGATCTCCGAAAACGATATCAGGTGGCGCTGGTTGCTGTTGGGCGGAAACATTACCAGAAATCCATCCTAAAAATGCAAAAACTAGCGGCAGGACTTTTTTCATAATTACAACTTTCAGTTCTCCTAAGATAATAACAAAAAAAACACCGCGAAGAATCGCAGTGTTTACTCCAAAACTAATATTTAAACTGTATTATGACTAAGGTTATAATTTCTAAATTTTGATTCCGGCATGTCGCCGGATAGATTCAATTAATTTTTCAAGGTTAGTTTAAAGACACCGTAAAGAATTACGGTGTCTGGTTTATGACTCATACTGCAAAACGCGATTTTATTCTGCGCCATCTGTAACGGCGCGATCGATTGCTTTTTGTCCTACACTTTTTCCTACGTTCAAACCAATTTGGCAATCGCTACGGTAGTGTATTCCTCCGTACAATCTCGAAAGTGATGCTTCCTGTGCCATGGCATTATAATCATCAGCTCTTGATGGAATTAAATGCCCAAGGATTGTTGCTGCGGCACCACTAAATGTCGAGTGCCCGGAGATATATGATGGAAAATTTGGTATACCTGTGAGTGTTTTAATTTCAGGATTCAATTGAGTGGGTCGCGGATTGAAATAAAAATATTTCGTATCCCAACAAACAATTGCTGCATCCATTAGAGACATATTGAGTAATGCCATATTCCTTGCCCATCTTACTTCGCTATAATTTTGCTTCACAAAATCTTCCGCTGCAATGGCATCCCAGTGACCTGGTGGTGTATAAGTACCAACACCATCTGCCCAAAAATGTACAATTGAAATATGTTCTCTGCTGGGATTCGTGACCATACTCAAAACTTCAGCTGTTTCTGCTGCCATATCCTTACTGGATGTGGAAGGAGGAGGTCCTGGGCGAAGTGCAACTACAGTTGCTGAATCACACAGAAATCCTTTTACTTTTCCAAAAAGTGGTAACATCGGTGGTCTCTTGGGAATTTCCAAACTGTACCAGGGTGTTTCTCCTCTTGCAATGCAGTCTGTTTCAAATTGGGCCCAAATAGCTGGTGTACCTACAGCAGCACCGGCCTTGTCAGTACGTGCTCTCGCAGCAAATTTTTGTGCAACGGCTTTTCCTAATGCTTCACCTGCTTCTATATCACTTCGAACATTTGCACCGGAAATTATTCTTGCACGTTTATGTTCTTCGGCTTTTGCGTTAACAAAATCCTGATCGCCGGGGAATAATAATTTCAACATCTCTACGGCAGCTCCCTCCACAACTGCATCTTCTGAGGGATATGAAGGAAGATCAGATCTGTTGATCATTACATGTAAAGAAGAATCTACCTTATATGGAGCCGCCCGATTGTATAATTTTTTATAATACCATGCAGAAACCAGGGCATCGTATTGTGCTGCTGCCACGTACGCGTAAGCTCTCGCAGCATAAGGAGGATTGGCGAAAGGAAACTGCGGATATGCTAAAGGATTTGCAGAGCTTGGAATCGGATAAGTTCCATCAGGATTTTGATAAGGAGGCAAATTGTGTTTTGCAACCAGGCCTCGCAATATTTCATTCCAACGCAATACTGCACCTGCTGCCCAATATTTTACCGCTGCTTTTTCTTCACTCGTAATATTGGCCTGCCAGGATTTTATTTCATTGATCTGGGCGATGTAATCAGGCGTATTTGTTGCTGCCGGAGCAGCAACTGGAATGTCTGTAGGCGCAGTAAGTAACACGGGCTTCCAGTTTCCTGCATCGATATCAATATTCTGCGGATTAAGAGGAGCCAGGTTGGCCGTTCTGTCATTAATATTTTTGTCGCAGGAAACTGGTAATACCATAATACCTGCAGCTATGATGATTAAAGGATAAAACAACTTTTTCATTTTGGACATATTAATAAGTGGAAACATTTTTGGGTTTGTCTTTTTTAGAGAAATAGAATGCATAGAAAGCACCTCCATGGAAAGCCATATTCTGGCCAACATTTCTTCCTGCCACAGTGTAATCACCGCCTGCGATGAACGACAGGTTTGTGAATCTTTTTAAGGTGTATTTTACATTGGCACCAACAGCTGTTGAATTCATTCTATTACTGGGGAAAGGCATATTATTTCTCGTGATGTCAAATCCTCCAAGTGTTGTCCAATTTGAAACCAAAGCTTCAGCTATCAAATATTTACCACGGTAGCCCAAACGCAATTGTGATTGGAGCGCATCTGGCATTTTAACTTCGTTTGTTGAATGAAGTTGTGTATCATAGTAAGAAGTGCGATCCAGTTTTACATTGCTTCTTGCGATGTAAGAACTTGAACCAGTTGCAGTCCATCTCTTCCATTGATAATCTACCATTGCTCTGCCCGTGAGATTAGTTGAACCCAGACCGATTGAGAGCGGAAGGAAATCAATTACATAATTAGTAAGAGGAGTTGAAAAACCTCCAAGAGCAAAAACAGATAATTTACTTTTACCCCAGGCATATTTCAGTGCTCTCCATTTTACCATCAACGAAATATCCTGAACACCATCAAGTCCGTGCAGAGTTCCGGCACTTGCTTTTGTCCAAACGTAGGGCGCTGACAGCAATACATTCAGGTCATTCGTGATTCCATACGCACCCATATACATTACAGAATTTGTACTCACAGTTCCTAGATTTTGATTGTCTCTTTTTAGTGTCCCTTCCCAATAATGGTCCCAAGATGCGTGATCGAAAATCAGACCATTACAGAACTGAGATTTATTCATCATGATCGCATCAAAATCGGTCTGGCTCATTGCAGTTCCAGCTGAGAGAATTAAGAACCCAATCATTACCTGGTTTCTTATTTTTTGAAAAATGGTCATGGTTGAGATTTTATTTTGGTTTTAAGTTTTACTATTTATTAAAATCTTACACTTACTCCCACGTTCACTACATAATCTGCAAAAGCTGCATCTCCATGAACATTCACTCCTGTTTTATCTGATGAAATTTTATCCGGTACACTTTGCGTTCTGTTGCGCACCAGGGCTACCGGTACATACGCATACAGATTCACCGTATTCAGTCTGTAATTAACTCCGGGCTCTACTGAAATTACATATCCCGGCCTTCTGAATCCATTGCTTCCTCCGATAAGATCATGCACTGGCAGACATTCATCCCGAACACCTAGAGACGCTGAAAAATTATTTGCGCTGAAATTGAAGCCCGCTCTCCACATGTATTGATCAGGCACGCTCATTACATCACTACCATTTGCTTTTGCGCCTGCAGATGGAGTTCCCCCACGTGCAGTAGAAACACCATTTTGTTCACGTGGATTAGCGAGGTAATAAAAATTGCCGTATAGACTCCACATTTTTGTGATATTGTAAAATGCATTTACTTCTAAGCTAAATCCAGTTCCGCCGTCACCCAATTGAATAGATTGATCAACGGGCCCGAGAACTTTTGTTGAATCATTTTTAATAAAATAATCCTGATATTTATAATCACCAGTTGGAAATTTAATTCCCAGGCCGGTTTGCACATTCCATTTTGTGTGCAGGTATGGATCCATCAACCATTTGTAAACTGCAAATCGAATATCACCTACACCAAATGAGTGGGTACTGTGCCTTGCATCTGGCCCACCTGCATTACCACCATGCTCATATAATGATGAACGTCCATTTGCCAGAATAGGAACGTCGATAGCCACGGTCCAGAAACGATTAAGGTTTTTGGCCAGATAGAGATCCATAGTATAGGAATGATTGATCACATTGGTTCCATTTTCTTCTCTCTGTTTCTGCTCTTCTGTTCCTATAAAATGTTTATATGATTTATAATAGCGGTTGTTCAAATTGAAGAGCCATGATTTTCCTGATGATGAGTCCATATGACTCATGGAGCAAATGGCACCACCAGTACTTCTAATTGCAACACAACCCTGGGCATGGCCATTTTGATGCCCAAGAATTCCGATTAACACGATTAAGAATAATTTCTTCATAATCCAGTATTTAGTTTTGTCGTCAATTGAAAAATATTATTTAATTGACGCTGTGCCGGATTTCTGCATACTCAGTTTTTTCAATACACATTCACCCACTTTCAGCCCTTGCTCTGTAGCAACTTCAATGGAATGCAGGTAATGGATACCTCCATAGAATCTGCTTACTCCTGCTTCATCAGCAGCTTCCATAATGGAGTTGAATTTTTTATCCTTCCAACCCCATGGCCTTTCAGTGGAATCAACGAATGAAATATTGTCGCCGTAGATATGCGTTAAAATCTTAGCAGCAGCGTGTGAAATTTCTGCATGTCCGCTAGTGTATTCTGGAAATGGCGGAGTTTGTAAATAAGGTTTCCAGTTTTCGTCCATGTACTTGTTGATATATGTTTCCGGACGAATCATGTTCCAGGTAAACTTTGCCTGCCAGCAGGAAATAAATGCATCCATTAATGCAAAGGATACTCCTGTATAAGTGTATACGGTTTGATCGAAATCGGCTTTTTGATCTTTACAAACAATACCAGTGATCCCCTGCCAGTGTCCACCAGGCGTCATTGCTTTTGTTGCATACATCACATGTCCTACAACATTCAATTTAAAACCATTGCAATCCCAGAAGTCAGCAATTGTTTTTTGCTCTGGAGTCATGTTAGTAATCGTATCATACACCTGCTTTACCATTGCATAAAACGGTGTCCCTTTTTCCTTACTGAATGCAATTGGTGGAGGTGGTGAACACTGTGAAGCGCTATCCATTGCAATAGTTCTGATCTCGCTCCAATGCGGTTCTACAGCCTGGAAATATCCCGGAGGTGTTGGGATCCATTTTCCTTCATCATTGGGCACAGTGTACTTGCTGGCAGAACGAGTTTCCGCATAATTGTCTTTTCTTGCCCAGGTCAAAACAAATTTTGCAATCTGATCCGCGTATGCAACCGAATTATTCAATTCATCTTCCGGCATACCATGATCAGTGGCCAATTGTTTTAATGAGCCAATAATGCTATCAGTAGTGTTCGTAGAAAATGTAAGTGCTTTGCCTACGTTCATGAACGCCATTATAGATGCGAAATGATAATTGATCTTTTTACCCTTTTCCGGAGCCGGAACATTCTTGTAATCTTTTAACTGTCCATCCAAAGAATTATACTTATCTGAACCATGAGCCATTACTTCATATGCCGCAAGGTGACTGTAAGAATAGATCCTGCTTGCAACAGGTGGAGTAAAAATGTCGAAAGTGATTACTTCAGTAAGTTGACCCGTTGTTTTGCTATACAGCAATGGATCATTAAATACTGTATCGTAATCTTTTTTAGTTGGGGTACAGGAAGCAATAATTAAAGTGGTTGCGGCAAACGCCAGCATGAGCCTTTTCATGATTCTATATTGATTTGATTAAAATTCTAATAACCTGGTGCCGGATTTAATTCCTGCCACTTTTCACTCGCTTCATATTCAGCCTGATTAGAAACCTATAAAGCAACATTGCTTCTTAAAAAATTGCTCTAATGATCTCATCATCCTGAATCAGGATCATGCAGAATTGCATCCAGTAATAATCGTTCTGATAAATAATTGAGAAAACTTGGATAGGCAATTAAAACAGCCTATGCTTCGGGAGGTTGCTCCGGAGAGCTGGTATGAGCCTTCATTACATGCGGAGTAATATAGGCGTTGTAAGAATGTAGTGAAGAAATAGATTCGAAACTCCAATCCTGGCAATTGTCGTCATAATCCGATAACACATTTTTTATACTTGTAAAGGGATTGGAAGAATCAGATTTTTTGTTTGTATTATTCTGAAGATCGTTAATCAGGCTGAACATTTGATCCCTTGCACTGTGCATTTTCATTTGCTCTGCATTAGGGATACACATCAAAATCAAGGAGTCATTGTAAACTTTACGCTTAACGTATTTGTATTGGATACCGTTCAATTCCACTTCACCGTCACAGCGTTCAAATTCTTTCCAGTTATAGAAATATGGAAGCCGAATAGGTATTTTAACTTCTATGAGGTCTTTGTCGTTGTAATCGTGTTTGTCGAGGCGTGCTTCCAGGTTTGCATTCTCACGCGCTTCCCAATAGTTAATCAACAACCTGTATCCAAACAGGTTAAAGAAAAACACAATCATTATTCCTATAGCAGTTACTCGGCGCAAGTCAGGTTTTTATTAAGAAACTACCCTAAAACTATGTTTTAAGGCGTCACAATATACATTTTCTTTTCAATTCCAACCCCGGTTATGGTTAATCTCTTCCATTGAGCAGGAATTTTTGATGATACCCTGGTAATTCCTTTCGGAGTAATTTCAAGTCCTCCAAATCCCATTAACATGCTCTGTATCATGCCCCCGGCGCCCGTTGAAAAATAAGGATTATTTCCCGTGGCCGTCTCCGCAATTACACCAAAAGGAGCCCGCATGTTAGCAGAAAAACCTTCTTTAAATGATTTATATGCCTTTTCTCCATCACCAAGCCTGGCATATAAAATCGCAAAAATAGCATGCGTCATAGCCGGACCGTCCCCTACTCTGGGTTCGTAATATTCAAGATCTCTTTTTATATCAGCTGGCTTAATAACTTCTTTCAAAGGATATGAGAGAAGATTTACATCTGCCTGTTTTATTTTTTCACCATCATAAGTTCCATGTTCCCGCGTTGTGCCATCAGCAAATTTCAAAATAGGAATATTCGCTGCTACATGAACCCAATCACTATCAGGCACCAGTCCAAGCAATTTTGCTGCTTCAGACGCATACAACAAGTTAGATTTGGCAGCTGCATTGGTAAATGCATCATTGTCTACATTCTCAGCCCATTCATCTGCAGCAACAACATTTTTAATTTCATATTTACCAGGCCCATTTCTCTCTACGCGCGAGGCCCAAAAATCTGCAGTCTCTTTCAGAATGGGCCAACCTTTTTCGCGAAGCCAGTTTTTGTCTTGGGTAACACAATAATAATTCCAGGCTGCAATGGCAACACAGGCTGTAATGTGATGTTCAAATGGTCCGCTCAAAGCCCAAACAGGTGTTTCTTCTACCCCCGTTTCCGCACTTTCCCAGGGAAACATGGCGCCTTTATATCCTAATGCAAATGCATTTCTTTTCGCAGCATCAAGTCTCTTAAATCTATATTCAATGAGAGATTGGGCGAGTTCGGGATGAAGAACTAACAGTGAAGGATACATCCATAATTCCGAGTCCCAGAAAACGTGGCCGTTATATCCGAGTCCCGACAACCCCATTGGTGATGGTGATAGCGCAGAGCCGGCGCGACAAAAAGAATAAAGATGATAAAGCATGCTGTGCACCTGTTGCTGAGTTTCATTGTCGCCTTCAATAATGATATCACTTTTCCAAAGATCTTCCCAGGCTTTAAAATGATGATCCAATAATCTTTCTCTTCCTTCCAGTTTTGCAAAAATGGTGAGCCTTTCGGCTTCGTTTAATGGGTCATCATGATGTGCTGATGTAATTGAAGAGCCTGCAATAGAATATCGATAAGTTTCACCAGCTTTTATCTTTTTTGAAAATTTCATGAGGTGCATATTATTGTCCCACATTTCATGAATTACGCGTGGTTCCTGCCCATGAGGCTCGGAAAAAAGAAATGTGTTTGATGCGCACATCAGCAATTTGCCAGTAGGACTTTTTGCAGAAGAAGTGAGCAGGCTAATGACAACATGCGGACGATCAATTTCATTGTAATAATTCTGCACATCCTTGAGGGCATCCGGGGCTTCCATTACGCTGGAGCCAGTGATCGAAATATCTTTTTTAGCAGTGATGCTTACATCCATCAAAACTGTGAATGGAAGATGTCGAAGAGAATAATAAGTATAGGTAACGCTTGCTTTGTCACCTATATCCATGCTCGTACTAAAGCTGGCATGCTTCATATCCAGGTTCTGTTGCATATTTGAAGCATCGCGGTTTTCAATTCTTTTTCCGTCGATTTCCAAATACATATTTAACAGGTTGAAACTTCTAAGGAAATTACTCACCCTGCCCCGGCCATATAAATCATATGCGCCGGCTAACACAACATCTTTTATTTTGAATGCTTCAGGAGAAGAAACAATTCCGATCATTCCATTGGCAACTGTTACGCCATAATAAGAATTGGGATCAATCTTATCCGCTTTGAGGTTCCAGATATCTGCGTTTTGTGCAGATAAATAAATACTACTAAAACAACATGCCAATGCAAGCAGGGATCGTTGAATCATAATTTCCGATTTAGAAATTGAGTTCTTTAGTCGAAGTGAAATGTTAGCGATGAGCAATCATACTGATTTCTACATTCACATTTTTAGGCAGACCTTTTACCGCAACAGTTTCACGCGCAGGGAAATTGCCTGAAAAATGTTTTCCATATATTTCATTCACCGTGGCAAACAAATTCATATCTGTAAGAAAAATAGTTGTTTTAACCACCTGGCTGAAACTATAGCCAGCCTGTTTCAAAATCGCATCCAGATTTTTCATGACTTGCTCGGCTTCTTCAGAAACATTGGAAGCGTCAACATTATTAGTGGCAGGGTTAATAGCTACCTGTCCGGAGATAAATAAAAGGTCACCAACCTGGATGGCCTGGCTATAAGGTCCAATAGGCGCGGGGGCCTGATCGCACTTAATTACTTTTTTTTCCATGAGTATTTTTTGAAAGGGTCTAAAATTGCGAAGTTTCCTTCAATCCGCCAACCTATTTTTGCGAAAATTTCAGGGATGCAACTGGTAGTATGCGCCGATAGCACAATAAAAGCCGAATGGCTCGAAAAAGGATATTTTTCGGACATGGAATTGATTTGGATTGAAGATTCAAATGAATTTCAAGAATTCCCTGGGGCCGATGCCTTGTTTGACCTCAAAGATTTTACTAACGTAGAACATTACCCGAAAAACAAATTACTCTTCTTTAACGGGGTTGCAGATACTTTGAATGATTTCTCCCGTCCACGGACCATCAGGATAAATGCATGGCCAGGTTTTTTAAAAAGAAATATAGTCGAAGTGGTTTGTGATGATACAGATGAATCATCAATGAAAAACATTCTGGATGCTTTGGGATGGCAATATTTAAAAACAGAAGATGTGCCCGGCATGATCGCCGCAAGAGTTGTTTCTATGATTGTGAATGAAGCTTATTTTGCCTTGGGTGAAGGAGTAAGTTCCCGTGAAGAAATAGATATAGCAATGAAATTGGGAACTAATTATCCCTGGGGTCCATTTGAATGGGCTGAGAAAATTGGATTAAACAGAATATATTCCCTTTTGAGTAAATTGGCCGCTACAGACTCAAGATATGAAGTTGCTCATGCTCTTGAAGAAGAAGTGAAGAATAAAAAAATTGAAACACCACAGAAATAATTACATGTATTAAATTATCATGTCCCTGATTCTACATATCGATACTGCTCTGGAAAAGGCATATGTGGGTTTAGCCCGCGATGGAGAATTACTGGCTGAATTTGAAAACATTGAACAAAAAGAGCATGCTTCATTTGTTCAACCAGCCATCAAAGAAATGCTCGAACAATTAAATCTCAAACCGGTAAACCTGGATGCTGTGGGCGTTACAATTGGTCCGGGCTCTTACACAGGACTGAGAGTTGGCATGGCAAGCGCAAAAGGTATATGTTATGCACTTAAAATTCCGCTGATAACAATAGGCACTTTGGAACTATATGCTTCTGCAGCATTGGACCAGTTTCCTGGCTATGATGCTTATTGTCCCATGATCGATGCCCGGAGAAATGAGGTATTTACGGCTGTCTACGACAGCACAATGGTTGAAAGAATGGCTCCTCATGCCCTTGTTCTGGACCCGGAAAGTTTTGAAAGGTATTTTAACCAATTTGGAAGGGTTATTTTCTTTGGCAACGGTTCTGAAAAATTCAAAAGTTTGGCAAAAAGCTTCCAAAATGCAGATTTTGAGACCATTTTTTATAATGGTAAACACTTAGCATCAAAGATTTATGCAAATTATTGCAAAAAAATCTATTCTGACCTTGCTTACTCGGAACCATTGTATGCCAAGGAATTTCATTCGACAATCTCGAAAACTTAGTCAAATTTTCCCGTTTTATTTAGAAGGAATGAGGATAATCATGAATTTATTTCTGATTTCGAAATATATTTGCGCCTGAAAGTTTAATGGTTAAATTTTAAAATTAGATTTCCTATGACCGGCCTTAGCCCGTATACAATGATCCTCAATGGTTCAACCCATGAGACAGAGTCACAGTTGAAAATCGACTTCCTGAGCGTAAAAAAAGCTGTACTCATTTTAAGAGCCCTAAATCACAAACTGCGTCAACAGATGATCCGTCTGTTAGATGAAAAGCAAAAAATGACGGTTACAGAATTGTACGTTCAACTGCGCCTGGAGCAATCAGTTGCTTCTCAGCATTTGGCAATTCTGCGCAGGGCGGGTATAGTTGCAACTTCAAGGGAAGGCAAATTCATTTACTATTCTGTAAATCACAAAAGATTGTCAGAGATCAATGAGTTTGTAGAAAACTTGCTCGGTTAGTAAACTTAATTCCAATCAACGGCTGTCTGGGCGACAGCCGTTTTTTATTTATTAATTTTGCAAAACTGCAATTATGTTTATAAAGCAATTATATACCGGGTGTTTAAGTGAAGCGGCATATTTCGTAGAAAGTGAAGGTGAAGCAATTGTAATTGATCCTGTAAGGGACACAGAAGTATACCTTCAACTTGCCCGGGAAAGAAATGCTTCTATAAAATATATTTTCGAAACACATTTTCACGCGGATTTTGTTAGCGGCCATATTGACCTTGGAAAGAAAACAGGAGCAAAAATTATTTATGGTCCCGACACAGAAACCAATTTTCCCGTTTATGTTGCTGCTGATGGTGAGGAATTTAAAATTGGAAAACTCACTATTGAAGTATTACATACTCCGGGACACACTCTCGAATCAACCTGTTATTTACTGAAAGACGAAAATAAAAAACCGTATTGCGTATTTACGGGCGATACACTTTTTGTGGGTGATGTAGGCAGACCTGATCTGGCACAGCAGGGAAATCTCACCATGGAAAAACTTGCGGGGTTGCTCTACGATTCAATTCAGAAAAAATTAGTTGTACTTCCTGATGATACGATCATTTATCCTGCACATGGCCCTGGAAGTTCATGCGGAAAAAATCTTGGACCAGAAACATACAGTACCATTCGCGAAGAGAAAGCAACTAATTACGCATTAAAGGCACAAACCCGCGAAGAATTTATACGGGCAGTGACCGATGGATTAACTGAGCCACCAGAATATTTTCCAATTAATGCCCGCATCAACAAAGAAGGGTATGAAAGTCTGGATAAAGTAGTTGCCAAGGGTCTCACTCCTTTTTCTGTTAAGCAGGTAAAGAAACTTTTAAAAGAAAATGAGGATCTGATCATTCTTGATACGCGCAATGCTGCTGAATTCACACAGGGTTTTGTGCCAGGATCTGTGTCCATTGGCCTTGAGGGAAGATTTGCAGAATGGGCTGGAAGCCTGCTCCCATTTGACCAGGATATTTTACTGGTTACTGAGCCTGGGAAAGAAGAAGAAAGTATTGTGAGACTCGCCCGCGTAGGATTCGACAAAATTGTTGGTTATCTCGAAGGTGGATTTCAAAGTTGGAGAGATGTTGAAGAAAGATTTGATATGATCATCGACATTGAACCTTCAGAACTGGCAATGGATATTCCTTATGATGACAGTCTTGTAATTATCGATGTAAGAAAGCCTGTTGAATTTGCAGAAGGTCATGTACAGGGCGCCGTGAATATTCCTTTGAATGACATGAAAGATCCCGGATCAATGGCGCATATTGACGATCGGCAGAATATTTATGTTCATTGCCAGGGTGGATACAGAAGCGTTATTGCTTCATCATTATTAAAACGCCAGGGATTTAACAGCCTTAGAAATATAATGGGTGGATGGTCAAGAATAAAAGAAGAAACAGATATTCCTCTGGTAAAAGAAACGAGCATACTCAACTAGAAAGTACCTAGTACTTAGTACCAAGTACGCAGATAAATACAAAATAAAAATCTTGATTTGAAATTTTAATTCCATTCGAAAAATCAAGGAACCGCAGCTGTTCACCATATGTGCCAAAACTTATTGTTTGTCATTTCGATGCCCGACGAGCAGAGCGAGTCAGGTCAGAGAAATCTGCAACGCAATTAATATTCAAGAGTCAGTCGAAATTGGCCAATTTAAAATATCGAAAAAATCGAAGGATCTTCTATCAGGTAATTCCATCTGTTTACCATAGGTGCCAAAGATGGAAGGATGATTTTCAATCATCCTGGCTCTATGCCGATGCAGATTTCTCCCTTCGGTCGAAATGACAATCGAAAAAATGGAAAAGAGCTACTCGTTTTCCGGCCTCCTTTTTGATTCAATCATTAGAGCTGCAAAAAAGTCGAAGATCCACGCGCATGGCGGGAGAACAGAAAGATCACCGAAGGTGATCGCAAAAAAAGATTT
>PSRI01000047.1 GCA_003175935.1 Bacteroidota bacterium | reverse complement strand
TAAGTTGAGCTTACATCATCCAGATAATCCGTTGTAGTAAAGCGATAGGCTATTTCAAAAGAAAGATTAATATTTCTATTGATATTATACTTTATACCCATTCCAAGTGGAAAGCTTACAGCCATTGTGCCATATGGCTTACGATTGGGATAGAGGGAAGAACCCTGACCTTCGGTGCCAAGAGGTCGCAGAAAATATTTTTTACCGCCTAAATAGGCATATGGATCATAACTGAATGCGCCGATTCCCAGAGTGACATAAGGAGTAAACGCAAATTCAGGATCTCCGGGCACAAAATGCATAAAGTTGAAGTCGCCCTGAAAAGCTACTTCCCAAATATTTGTGTTGAAAGAGAGGTTTCTTCTGTTCTGATATTCGTTCTTGCTGTAAACATCGGAGTAACCCAGTTGAGCATAATGGGCACTTAATCTCAATCCGATATAATCATTAAACTGCTTACGAAAGAAAACACCAATGGCGGGCTTGGGTCTGTTAATAGCCGCTCTTGTATTCAAATCACCAAAATAGTGAGCTGCTCCTACAGTAATTCCAAATTCGCCTTCATATACCGTTCCATCAATTTGTGCAAGCGCAGGAACTGAAAATCCCAAACCACCCAACAAGAAGATCAATACGTGTTTCATCATTGCAAAATACAGGATTAGTTCTAAACGTCAATTAGCCCCAGATCATTTTAAAGAATTCTTAAATAATCCAAAAAATATTAAGAATAGTCCAAATCAATTCCTTTTATCCAGTCCCCAGGACAATTTACTTCTTAATGTTTGCAGAAAACTATTCTCATTCAAACGTACCAGGCTTATCGTAAAATTTTCCTTTTTAACCGCGAGCTGAACATCTTTATTAACAATTTCACGTCGGGAATCAAGTGCACAAATAAATTGGTCGGTTCGTCCTTCAACTTCAAAGGAGATAATATTATTATCTGGCACTACGATAGGCCTGACATTAAGGTTGTGTGGTGCCACCGGAGTGATAATAAAACTCGCTGAATCGGGAAATAAAACAGGACCGTTACAACTCAGCGAATATCCAGTTGATCCAGTTGGAGTGGATACTATCAGTCCGTCGGCCCAATAAGTGTTTAGAAATTCTCCATTTAGATATGTATGAATTTTAATCATTGACGAAGTATCTCGTTTATGAATAGCAAATTCATTCAAAGCGTAAGGAGTTTCTCCAAAAAGTGGAATATCCGCATCCATATGTATCAGGCTCCTCTTGTCAACAACATAAGTATGATCTTTAAGAGCTCTGACTGTATTACGAAGTTCGTCTTTTCCTATCGTCGCCAGAAAACCTAGTCTTCCAAAATTTATGCCTAAAACCGGAATGTTTTTATCTCTGATTAGCGTCACCGTGTCCAATAATGTTCCATCTCCTCCCAAACTAATTACACATTCAAAAGTTTCATCCATTTCAGATGAATCCGAAAATGTTGTGTAATTCTCAGCATCCGGAAGCAATCCTTTTATTTGTTCAAAGAACTCACCATGAATGGCGCAAGTGATTTTTTGTTTGGCCAGTTCCTGAAGGAGCATGAATAAGTCTGCCTGCTGAAGTGTTTCGCCTCCGCGGCTATAAATAGCAATCTTCATTGATTCATTTGATTCGGCTAAAAATCTGTCCGAGGATGTAAAAATAATCCGTTTTCTCCTAATTGGTTAAAACTGAATTCAAATCTGAGGGAGAAGTCGTAGATAGTGATCATATCCAATCCAATACCTCCACTATAAAGAAATCGGTTGTTCAGGAAATTAGAACCTTCATCCCTGCTATAAGCATATCCCATATCACCATAAACTTTCAGGAAAAATCTGAATGGTATATATGCATATGAACGTGATTTCAATCCTGTTTTCAATTTAGGACTCCAAACGAGTCTTTTAAATGTTGCTCTCACGATTCCACCAGCCACCCCGTCCATAACATAATATTCATAGCCGCGCATGTATGCGTCACCGTAACCAAATAGTTTCTGGTTAAAGTAGGGCTGATCAAATGGAAGCTTAACTGTTGCAACTCCCTGAAGGGAAAAATAATATTTGGGCTTGAGTTGCCAGTATTGAGAAACGCGCAGTCCTGCCTGCCACAAATTCATGTCTTTGCTCATGCCTCTTTTTAAGAAAGCAAAATCCCACATCATACCCTTAAGTGGATAGGGAATGTAATCCACCTTGAAATGTTCAAATTGATAGAGTAATTCGGGGTAGCTGATTTCTTTAATATTATTACCAAAATATTTTGGGTTGAGTGCTAAAACAGAATCACTAATCCCCTGCATATTGTAACTGAGTCTTAATGTGTGTCGGGCAATTGATGCAATCCGGTAAGTATATCCAATCCCTACACGAAGTTGTTTCGTTACAAAATCATTCTCGTTTTTGTAAAACATTTGTTTATTACTGTCGGTGGCATAGCTGATCTCTTTATTTTTTCCATAAGCGAATTCAAGTATTAATCCCTGTTTCAGCTTGCTATCGATGTAAGGTATATTGTAATTGAAAGCTATTTGTCTCGAATATCCGCTTATGAGCCACAGATTCATCTTATCATTTCTTCCGCTTACATTGTTTCCTGCGAACTTGATTCCATAATTCACTCTCGACAAACTTGCATTGTATTCTTCAATCCAAACGTTGAGGTTTCGATCGACGGGTTTGAAATACGGAATCGGGAAATAATACCATCTTTCTTTTACATCAATTACAAGATCGAGTGAGTCATTGTTCCAATTAGTGAAATCTACGGTTGCGTCGAGAAAGAGTGTTGTATTGAGAAGATTTTGGCGCGAGAGCTGGATGTCTTTAAGTATTTCCGAGATAGAATAGGAAGAGCCCTTTTTAAGAATTACTTCTCTTTCTATGATATATCTTTTAGTGATTTTGTTACCGGAAATATGGATGTCCCGGATACCGAGATAAGTTGACTTGAGGATCTGGTGATCTTCATAAGGCTTTTCCTCGGGTTCCTGGGCCAGCAATAATTGGGTAGGACAGAGCAATACTATCAGCCAGAGGCCATATTTACACAAACACCTCATTACCACGTTGGTCTTAGTTTTATTTCGGCACCTAAGGAGCTAAAATAGGATTTTTATAATTTATTACTGATACTAACGATAAAGTATGCTATATACCCAGGTAATTCATCAAATGCTCCAGGTTATTTTGCAATTCATTCTTGTATAATTCCTCACCGAAATAGTACTTAACGTTATACTCATGGCGTTGGAGGGTAGCCACTATATCAGAAACCTCTACTTTATTAATACGTATCGTAACTAATAGCAGTTGTGTGGATGGATCGAACCAGGTATTCAATTGAGTCAGATATGCGTCGTTTGATTCTATGAGTCTGTTTAATTCTCCAGCTGAAAAATCCTTTCTTTCCATTTCCAGCATAATCAATCCACCCTGTTCTTCGGCTCCGGTGAATGTCGCTAACTGGCGAAATAATTCTTCTTCTGCTATTACTCCAAGCAATTCGTATTCCTCGTTTATTACCGGTACCACAGAAAGGTGCATATCGCGTGCTACTTTCACAGCAAGTAAGAAATGATCCTGGTCTTTTACGAATGGTTTGATAAAATGATTGTGTAGATTTTCGAGTATAGAATCTTCATCGGCATCAAGTAAATCATCCTCACTGATCAGGCCAAGATATTTATCATCAAATGCAACGGGAAGATGTGAGACGTGAAAGTCATTCATATTCTGCAATGCCTTAGATACTTTATCATGGAAATGCAGTTGAGGAACGTTGTTTGATATGAGTTGGCCTGCAAACATAATCCTGCGTTTAAAATTAAGACGCAAATTATCTTACAACCGCTGCGGGCTCATTTAATTTAGTAAGGAACTGGTGCAAAATTTTGTTAAACTCCCCAGGCACTTCCATCATCGGCGCATGACCGCATTTATCAATAAAATGCAATTCGCTGTTCGGAATCAGCCTGTGGAATTCTCTGCCCACAAACGGGGGTGTGATCGCATCATTATTACCCCATATTAATAACGTGGGTTGCTTAATTTCATTGAGTTCTTCACCAAGATTATTACGTATCGCACTTTTTGCCAATGCGATAATCTTAACGGCCTTCAGACGATTGTTCACAATTTCGTATACTTCATCAACCAGTTCTTTATTAGCGATCTGGGGATCGTAAAAAGTAAGTTCTGTCTTCTTTTTTATATAATCATAATCTCCTCTCTTTGGATAAGTATCGCCCATTCCATTTTCAAAAAGGCCGGAACTTCCGGTTAATATGAGAGATTTAATCCTTTCGGGATGTTTGAGAACGTGTAAAATGGCAACATGACCACCTAAAGAGTTGCCCAGTAAGTTTATATTGTTCAAATTCCGCTGTTCAATGAATTTGAAAACGAATTTTTCCAGGCCGCCAACTGAAGTATGAAGCAGATCGAGTTCAAGGAGGGGGAGCATGGGTACTACCACCTTGTTATGATTGCGGAAATATTCAATCAGGTCGCTGAAATTGCTGAGTGCACCGAATAATCCATGCAAAAGAAGAAGGGGTTCTCCCTGTCCTTCTTCGATATACCTGAATTTTCCATCTTGTTTGATTTCGTAACTCATCTACAGCCGTTCAATATATTGCTAAAATAATTTTTTTGCCTCAAATTCAGCACCGGTAGCCTGCAAAGAAAAGGAAAAAAGTTTGAATACAGGGGATTGGTGCTCTTCGGTATCTAATGTTTAACGTAAACGTTTTAAAAGACTTGTGTAGTTTCCTTAGGAAGGTCTTTGTGAATATTTTCAAAGAAGTCTTCAAGGTCCCTAAACATATTTTTAAATAAAGGTATAATGGATCCCAATCCGTCTATTATTGTTGGTGCCAGAGGTGCAATCATACCATAGGTAATGCTGGACTTCTCTGTTTTTTCGCTTATTAAATGCATTTTATCAGCATAAAACAATACAACGCTAAAAATAAGCGTGTACATCCCTACATATAATAAAGCTCCGGCCAGTTTGTTCACCCATCCCAACATTGCAAAGTCAAATGCTGTACTGATAAACTCCGCACCCCACCTGATCAACAACACAACTGCTACGAATAGCAGTATAAATGAAAGAACGGGAAGCCATTTTCCCTCGATATGAGTATTGTGACGTAAATAATTGGCTACGTGTGCCGATAATTTTAGTGCAGCTGCCAAACCAACAAATAATGCTACAAAAGAAAATAGTGCGATGATGAGCCCGCGCCTTACGCCTTTTGCAATGGCACCAATAATAACTATTAAGAATATGAGGTCAATCCACATAAATCCAATCTTATTACATCTATGCCCGAATATATCTTATTTAGCCAGAAGTTCCTTCACAACCTGACTAATCGTTTTGCCATCTGCCTGACCCGCCAATTCTTTACTTGCAACACCCATAACTTTCCCCATATCTGCAGGTGAACTTGCACCTACACTTGTTATAATAGCAGCAATTCTTGATTTCAATTCATCGGCTCCCATTTGCCTGGGAAGAAATTCTTCAATAACTATTATCTCTTCTTTTTCTTTTTTTGCAAGGTCCTCGCGATTTTGCTTTTCAAAAATCTCGAGCGAATCCTTTCTTTGTTTCACAAGTTTTTGAAGCAATTTGGTTTCAGCTGCTTCGTCCAGGTTTCCTCCGGCTCCTTCTGCTGTTTTTGCTAAAATAATGGCTGCTTTAATTGCCCTCAACCCACGCAACTTCGCTTCATCTTTTGCCAGCATTGCAGATTTAATCTGATCATTTACTTTTTGTTCAAGAGCCATAAATTTTATGATTTGAATTTTCTAAAAGATAGAATTTATTTTTCCAATGCCTCCCTGGATTTTTGATAAAATACTTTCGCAAAATTCTTAAGATCGTCTACCAGTTCTTTCTGGTGCGTTGCGCGATTGTATGCCTCAGCCATTGTCATCAGTGTTTGATAATAGAAATCGCCCATTTCATCCACCATCATTTCTTTTGTCCATAAATCAATTCTTAGTGCAGATTTTTCCTTTCCATCCCAAAAAGACACCATCATTGCTTTGGCTTCCTGAGGCTCCTGCGCTGAACTTCCATCTGCATTCCAGGATATTCTTTGGGGGATTCTGTCTTTGTCTAACGTTACATCAATTTTAATTGTCGATTGCTGCATAATTCTCTATTGAAATTATCCAAAGGTACGTCGATTAGTTCTGTTTGAACGTGTGAATGAGCTTGCGAATCTTTTCGGCAATCTTTGCTATGTTGAAATCCTTCGCCCGTTCCAACCCTCGATTCACCATTTCATTTCTCAAATTTTCATTTTTATAAATATTCATCATTTGTGCAGACAGCTCATTTACATTTTCAGGATCAAACAAAATGGCCCCCTCTCCTGCAGTTTCGGGTATGGCAGATCTTGCTGATGCCAATACTGGAACACCAGCTTTCATCGCATTAAGGATACTAACAGGAAACCCATCATATAATGAGGGATATACAAATGCATTTGCTGTACCCATCAGCAACGGTAAATCAACTGCCGGCAAATCTTCAATTATTTTCACTTCATTTTTGAATTTATAGTGAGCAAATGAAGAAATAAATTCTTCGTGTAATCTTCCTCGTTCGCCTACAATCAAAAGTTGGGTATTTGTTTTTTGCCGCTTTTTGAAAAGTGAAAAAGCCTGCAACAATTGTTTCAAATTATTTTTTGGATGAATGGTACCTACAAAAAGAAAGAACTCTTTTCCTTCAGAATACTTTTCGCGCGTTGATTCTTTTTCCTCCCAGCTTAGCTGTCTAAATTCTACACCAGGAGATTGTTCTGCAATATGAATTTTTGCAGGATCAGATTTGTATTTAGCAATAATTTGATTCTCTATGAATTGAGAAGGCACAACTATTTGAACTGCCTTTTTAAGAAATCCGGCAGTATTTCTTTTGAAAAATGCAGCTATTCCCGAAGGGAACAATTCTGGAAATATCAAATAAGAAAGATCCTGTACAAAGAGAATCTGTGGAATTTTAGTTCGCAGAGAGCATATCCCATCTGTTGCAATAAATAAATCAACTCCATTTTTTTTGAGTATCGATGGGATTTTATAATCATAAGTCAGTCGCCACTTCAAAAAATTTTTTCCGGGACTATCAAGATTGATGATAGAAATGTTTCCGGGCATATTTTGCATTTTTTCGATGTCGCCGGATTGCGTTATGATAAATTCGTTTGAGGGTTCAGATAATGCAATTTTCTTAATCAATTCAATATTAAATGCTTTGCCTGAATCAAGAGAACCAGTGACATAAGTGGGGATATTAATCGCGATTTTCATGCTGAAATTCAAGCTTTTCTGAAGTCAAAAAATATCTTATAACACATTGATTATGAATGCAAAATAATGCTACTCTTTCGTCGTTATATACTTAAGAGGTCAGCAAAGGTAAATTCACCTGATTATTCAGTAAAATCTGCATTCCACTTGTTACTCACTGGGTAAGACGGTAATTTTACTTTAGCTTTTTCAGTAATCCAACCTATCGTAAAATTAAATCGTTACCTATGAGACTAAGAACTCTACGCTTTTGTATTGTAGTGTATGCTCTCTTGTATTTCGGGAACAAAGTGGAGGCCCAATGTCCCGGTGGCGCTTCTCCTTTAACCGCTACATACAGCACATCAGAACACATCAATTTCGGGGATGCTTCAAGTACTTACAATTTTCCTCAGTTCAATCCAGCATTAGGGACCCTTTTGCAAGTAGATATACAGGCCACAATAAATGGTGAGGCTGTCGACTTTCTGGAAAATAACCTGAATACGTCAACAGCATATACTGTTCAGGCAGTGAGGTACGACTCTATTTTCGGCCCGAGTCTTGTCCCTGCGCTGGCCGCCACTTCAACAAAGAACTACGGCCCCTTTGTATTAGGAGCAAGTGATAACCTGGGTGTACCAAACTTTAGTGGACCAGACTTTATTCAACTTGGGCCGGATGTATTGCCCAACAATAAAATTCTGTCGCAGTCCTTTAACAAAAACAAAGACCTTCTACCCTATGTTGGTACTGGTAATGTATCATTCAATTACAAATCCAGTGCAAGAGCGATAATTACTGGTAGTGCAAACAATACGAATACTATTGCGGCTTCAACCGACATCACAATGGAAATTACATACACGTATTGTGCAGTGAGTTTGCTTCCCATTGAAAATTTGCAATTCAATGCCAAAAAAGATCAGGGAAGAAATGTAAAAGTAAACTGGGTAAAACAGAAAGAACAGGCTAATATTATTTATGAAGTTCAGGTAAGCACAGATGGAAAGGTTTTCCAGGCAGTGAATACTGTTCCAAGCAAAGTCATTTCCGGCGAAGCTCAAACGAATTACGAATACCTGTATTCGGTTCCTGATGGAATTTCAGGAAATGTTCTTTTCCGTCTTAAACAAACACAATTCTCAGGTGCAGTAGACTATTCCGATATCATTTCGGTAATTATTAATCTCAATGACAAAAAAAGCCTGGGCATTAGCGTCTTTCCTAATCCGGCGCGACAGGACATTTATCTGCAGTTCAGCTCCGTACCAAACAGCACGCTCATTGTTTCATTGATAAACAGCGTGGGACAATTGGTAGAGAATATACGTCTCAATGGAAATTCCGAAACCGTGAAGATTAGCCTGAAAAGGCAATATGAGGCTGGTGTTTATTTCATAAATGTGAAGAATACCATAACCGGAGAACAAACCACATCCAGAATTCTCATTCGGTAATTCAACAGTAATATGCTCCTCAGGAAAGCAGGTGCCGGTGGCACCTGTTTTTT